>CAZBRY010000020.1:5069-18327 GCA_964494285.1 uncultured Lachnospiraceae bacterium | reverse complement strand
GCACCGTGAGCCAGATATTCTGCTTCTGCAAAATACCGCGAATTTTAATTGATTTAAAACCAAGTACCTTAAGTGTAGCGATCTCGCGCATTTTCTCCACGAAGGAAAGCACGCCAAGATTATAAAGAACGACAAGTCCTAGCACAACGGCACCAGTCACCATCATTCCGATCATGACATTCATCATTTCCATATTTTCATGGAATGCTGATTTCATTTCAGCCACATTTAATACCGCCTGTACCGCGTCTTCGTCAGACAGCGATTTATCCACGGATTTGTTCGTCCAGATGGATGTCGGCATAAACGTGTATTCCAGCGACTCAAATGTGTCGCGCGTCATCGCGATACCCTGAATGGAGGGATCTCTGTAAATCTGGGAAATCCGCGTATACTGCCAGTCATCCTCGCCGATGATCCGCCATTTGATAAAATCACCTTGCTTCACATTCAAATTATGTGCCATTTTATATGTCAAAGCGACTCCGTTTTTAATTAGAAACGTATTGCTTAAATCTTTATCCTGAAAGTGAATATAATTTCCATTGTCAATGACCGTTGCCATTCCATTTTTCCTTGCACTGTCCGACAGAAATTCAACAGCGGTCTCTTCCACCATCTGTCCGCCATACTGCCTCGCATAATCAAACGCCGCCGCATAGTCTGCTTCTGAGGAAAGCATAATTTTATTCTCTCCGGTCAAAAGCTCCCCGTACATTTTATCCACCATGCCTTTGACGGCATCACGGCAACCGAAGGCGCAAAGCATCAGCATGGTGCAGCCGGTAACGCCGACAATCCCCATTATGCTCCTCACCTTATTGCGAAGCACATCTCTTAAATTCCACTGCGTGGAGAAATTCAGCATTAGCCAGAAACGGCTTTTTTCCAGCGTGCTATGCTTGATTTTTTTGGGTGACGCAGGCTTCAGCGTCACGGCAGGCGGATCGGCCAGCTTTTTTCTGCAGGCTAAAAAGCTAACAAAAGTCGATATGGTGACTGCAAATACGATTGCCAAAGCAGATGATAATGTAAATGCACCACGCAAATTGGGTACCTTATATACCCCCTCAAACATGCCAAGGATCAACGCTGGAAATGTACAGTAGCCGACCCAGGCGCCAAGCAGGCTCCCTACAAGACTGATTACAAGTCCATAGGAAACATAATGTTTTGTAATCACCCATTTTGAAAAACCTAGCGCCTTCATCGTACCAATCTGCGTTCGCTGATTGGATGTAACCCGCGCCATCGTTGTCACGATACCAAGCAGTGCAATCAGAAGGAACACCGTGGAAAACATAACGCCCATTGCCTTATGCTGGCTGACCTCGGAATCAAACGTATCATAGCTCATATTCTGCTTTCTGTCTGCAATAACCACATCATCCCGGTCTAACAACGACTCTATTTCTTCCTTCAGCACCTGCAAATCGGCCGAAGCATCGGCATCAATTAAAATCTGGTTATAGACTGGATTCTCCTGATCTGGGTATTGCGTATCAGCTAGAAATACAACACCATATTTCTTATAATCAGGATACATCATATCCGTATCCGATATATAATAGACATATTCCGGAGACTCGATGAACCCCCGGATAATGCTCTCCGCCTTCTGTCCCTTGATTTTTACCGAAAGGGTGTCTCCTATCGCAAGATGTTTTGCTTCCGCAAAATCTCCCGTAATCCAAATGCCATCCTTGCCCTCTTTATAGCCTTCTCCCTGTTTGAGTACAAGCTTTGAAATATTATTTGAAGTCAGAAACCCGACATACAAATATGGATTTTCATCCAGCTCTGCCGTCCCATTCATCAAAAAACGGCGTTCCGCATTATGAACGCCCTTGACGGACTGCACATTTTGTAACTCCTCTTCCGAAAAATTCGCACCCTGTACCCATAGGTCAGCAAGGTTATACTGCTCATAATACGTATCGACCGCCTGCCCTGCTCCGGAACTTTCCGCATCCAATCCGACAAAAATCCACATACCAACAAACGACATCAGGAAAATCGAAAAGAACTGGGTTTTATTTTGTAGCAAATCTCTCCATAATTTTCTTAACAGCATCACCAGCTCACCTCGTCTGCATCTTTTGGATGGGCATTTTTTGTCACGTCCTTAATCGTCCCGTTTTTCACACGGATGACTGTATTCGCCAGATCGGCAAAGGAACTGTTATGTGTCACCATGATGACCGTCCGATTTTTTTCCCGGCTCATACGCTGCAAAAGAGAAAGCACATCTCGTCCGGTATCCGTGTCAAGAGCGCCTGTCGGCTCATCGCATAACAGCAGCTTCGGATTTTTGGCAACCGCGCGCGCAATCGATGTCCGCTGCTGCTCGCCGCCCGACATTTGTGACGGAAACTGATGCATATGATCCGCAAGACCGACAGCCGCAAGCGCTTCCTTCGGATCCAGCGTGTTTTTTTCTATATCACGCATCAATGCCACATTTTCATAGGCTGTCAGGGTCGGAATGAGATTATAAAACTGAAATACAACGCCGACGTTTCCTGCCCGGTACTGCGTCAGCTGATTATCTGTAAACGTTGTCAAATCCTTGCCATCAAACCAGATTTCTCCTCCGCTTGCGGAATCCATGCCGCCAAGCAGATTGAGAAGTGTACTCTTCCCCGCACCGGACGGGCCTAGGATCACAACAAGCTCGCCTTCATAAATGGTGAGATTCACATCCTTCAGCGCGTAAAAAGTCCGATCACCGCGCTTATATTCCTTTGAAACATTCTTAAATTCTATTAAGATACCGTTTTCCGGTTTCGTAGAAATGCTCATTTTGACACTGCCTTCCTGCCGATATGTTCATCGGTAACGGCATCCGTGATGACAACCTCGCCTTCTTTCATACCATCCAAGACTTCGATCGCCTCATCTGATCCGATACCTGCCACAAAGTACTGCTTTGCCACAATGCCGTCCCTGATTACATAGCAATAATCTCCATCATCATCCACATAACGGGCTTCTGCCGGGATTATGAGCACCCGCTCCTTTTCCTGTGTATAAATCGTCACATCCGCTTCCAGACCAAGATACACATTCTCATCGGGATTGTCGATGTGAACGACAACCGTCACTTTTGCCTTGTCGGAGGTCACCCCCTGTGCGAAACGTTTGATTTCGCTCACACTTCCGTTATATTCATTTCCGGCAACTGTAATCAGCGCGCGCTGACCTTCTTTTATTTTTCCGATGTCATATTTGGATACCTGTGTGTCTACTTTTAATTCTTCACTGCTCTCCATCGTAAGGAGCGGTGTTCCCTTCGTAACGACTGCGCCCTGCTTAACAGACAGAATCGTCACAATGCCGGAAAAATCAGCAGTCACGCCGGCTTGCGCCTTAATTAGATTTTCCTGCGCCGTACTCGCACCAAGTTCCGTCAGTTCATGGCTTTTTGCCAGCTGATCCTTTTGATGTCCGTTTAGAATTTGATTTTCGTATGCGCTCTTTTCCGTTCTGGCTTGCGTCCAGTTTCTCGTGATATCTTCCATCAGATCCGTATCGGCCGTATAATGCGCAAATTCCTCCGGCGTCATCTCACCCTTTGGCAAATTTGCAAGATCCTTTTGAAGAGATGAAATTTCAATATTTAAATCACCAATCTCCGAAACAAGATCCTTGTACTGCTGGGAAGCCTTATCATTAAGTCCATTTACTTCCTTTGTCTTTTGTGCAACGGTATTCTGTCTCTCAGCAATTCTTCTGTTGATTCCCTCTGCAATGCAGTCGATATCCCAATCCTCCTGATACTGATCCTGAGAAAGTCCATTGGAATCCGCTCTTGCCGCCGCATATAAGTATTGGTATAGCATGTCGTCATTTACAGCCTGATTATATTTGGCCTGGTTTTCGTTGCTCTCCTGAACCTGTCCCTTGACACTGCTATCGCTCGACTCGGCGGTTAGCACTGCCTCTGTCACCGCCTTTTCTAAATCAGATGTGTCGTAGGCAAGCAATGGTTCTCCGCTGCTTACACTGTCTCCGACCGCAAGCGTCAACATACTGATCGGCGCCGCAATTTCCGCATAGTAAGTCGTCTCCCGCTCTCCGTGCACATCGCCTGTCACCTCCACCTCTTCCGCTACGGAAGCATACGAGGCTCCCACTGCCTCATAAGATACCGGCTTCCCAGCAAACGCAGTAAAAAATACGATCGCTCCAATCAAAATGACACCGGCTACCATACCGGTCACTGCTTTTTTCATTCTCATCATTTCCCTCCGTCATAAATCAATTTTTCTATCGTTCTATTTATTTTTATATCACTACCAAAACAATCTACCATTCGCTATAACATGAAACAAATTTCATGTTTTCTTTTTATTTTATCATTCCTTTATGATTTGTCAATACAAATGTGAATCTTTTTTCATATTACAATTGACTTTTCAAACAGGTAAGTTTAAACTTAAAATTGGAAAATTAATTCTTAGCATACCTCTCGATTATATCTGAAAGTATTTCGGTAAACATGTGCAATCTGTCATCTTTTTTATTTTAATGGAATTACATTTGTCATTTAATTTATTTTATATAGCATGAGGTGCGAAAGGATGGAAGAAAAACAGATTCGAACGCCGCGTCAGCAGCGCGCAATAGAGAAAAAAGAAAAAATTATACAAGCTGGTTTGGAATTGTTCTGCGAGAAGGGCTACTACAATACAAACACGGTAGAAATTGCCAAGCGTGCGGGTGTCTCTACCGGTATTGTATACAGCTATTTCAAAAATAAAAATGATATTCTGACGGCCGTTATTGATCTGTTTTCACAGAAACTACAGACTGCGATCCGTTCAGCTTTAGTGAATTTCGATTTCAGTTCTTTCATGCAGCCTGATGTTTCTGAAGAAACATTGATGCTTCTTATTGAAAAAATTATTGAGTATTCCGCACAGGTGCACATGCAGCTCAAAAACATACATCAAGAACTGAGTGCCATGGAGAATGACCCGCATGTTGCAAAGTTCCTGTTAGATTTCGAGCTGGAAACCTCTAATTTGATCAAACAAATTTTTGAAAATGCCGGATTTTTGCTTAAGAACGCCGACGAAAAAATACATTTGATATTCCATATCGTTGAAGATTATTGTCATGAAGCCGTATTTCATCAGCATGATTTTATTGATTACGATGTTTATCTGGAGGAATCCATCCGAGCGATTATTTCTATCATTAGGACTTAGCCTTTGCTGCAAATGGGTGAATGGCCTCATAAATCTTCTGTGAAATGTACGGCTGGTTCATCGTGTAAAGATGAATGCCCTCAACTCCCTGCGCAATTAAATCGATCACCTGTTCAATTGCATAGGCAATTCCCGCGTCACGCATGGCGACTGGATTATCCCCGTAGCGCTCCATCATTGCCACAAGCTTTTTGGGTATGGATGCGCCGCATAAGAGCGTCATACGCTCTATTTGTTTTTTATTGACGACCGGCATAATACCCGCTTGTACGGGAACTGCAATCCCGACTGACCGACAGCGTTCCATGAAAGAATAAAAATGTTGGTTATCAAAGAAAAGCTGCGTAATTAACTGGGCCGCACCCGCATCAACTTTGGTTTTCAGATTACGAATATCTTCCTCCCGGCTATTTGCTTCTACATGACCTTCCGGGTAGCAGGCAGCGATTATATGAAACGCTCCATGCTCCTTGATAAATGAAATCAAATCACTGGCATAATGAAACTCTCCTGTCACATGACCGTCCTGCGGCAGATCTCCCCGCAGCGCCAAAATGTTTTCGATTCCTGCATCATGCATCTCCTCGAGTTTAATGCAGATCTCTTCCTTTGTATGTCCAATACAGGACAAATGTGCTACTCCTTCCACACCGTAATTATTCTTAATCGAGGAAGCTATCCGGAAGGTGTTCCCGCCATTTTTTCCGCCGCCCGCACCATAAGTCACGCTAATGAAATCGGGTTCCAGATTTTTTAGCACCGCAAGCGTTTCGTAAATTGTGCTGATATCTGCCTCTTTCTTTGGCGGAAACACCTCATAGGATACTACTGTTTTTCTCTTAAAAAGTTCAACTGTTTTCATTTCTCACTTGTCTTGCCGCCTCCGTTAAGTTTTTTAGACTTGCTACAGTCTCGGCTACTCCTCTTGTTTTTAGTCCGCAGTCAGGGTTGACCCACAGCTTTTTAGATTCAATTTTTTTGAGCATCTGTTGGAGTGCTGTTTTTATCTCCTCTACTGACGGCACCCTTGGCGAGTGAATATCATATACACCGGGGCCTACCTCCGTTTTAAAATGATTTTCTTTCAGCGAATCAAGAATCAATAAATCGGAGCGCGATGCTTCGAAAGTGATGACATCGGCATCCATACGGTCAATAGCAGGAATGATATCGGTGAACTCACTGTAACACATATGCGTATGAATTTGAGTCTCCGCTTTGACACCGCTGTGAACAAGACGAAAGGCCGGAATCGCCCAATCAAGATATTCACTGTACCAATTGGATTTGCGCAGAGGAAGCTTTTCCCGAAGAGCCGCTTCATCTATCTGGATTATTTTAATCTCATTTGCCTCAAGATCAAGCACTTCATCGCGGATCGCAAATGCAATCTGGTATGCCATGTCCTTCAGAGAAATATCTTCTCGAGGAAACGACCAGTTAAGTATGGTTACCGGACCGGTCAGCATCCCTTTCACAGGCTTCTTCGTAAGGCTTTGTGCATAAACAGACCATTCTGTCGTCAAAGGTTGACTACGGGAAACATCCCCCCAAATAATTGGCGGCTTTACACAGCGTGTGCCGTAGGACTGAACCCACGCCTTTTCCGTGAACAAAAAGCCATTTAGCTGTTCTCCGAAATATTCGACCATATCATTTCTTTCAAATTCACCGTGAACAAGCACGTCTAAACCAATTTCCTCCTGCAATGCAATCCATTCCGTAATTTTTTTTCGATTAAACTCCACGTACTGCGCCCGATCAATCTCGCCTTTTCTGAATGCGGTACGGTTTGCTTTCACATCCGCCGTCTGCGGGAAGGAACCGATCGTTGTCGTCGGGAATAACGGCAGGCTGAATTTTTTCTTCTGGATTGCTTCCCTTTCTTCAAACACTGGAAGCCTTATGAAGCTGCTCTCTCCTATTTCTGAACTCCTTTTCCAGACAGCCGCGTCATAACAATCCATCCTGCTTTCAAAGAGCTTTGCATTTTCCAGAAAGGCATTTGCAACTGAAGCATCCTCTTTGTCCGCAAGTTCTTTTAATTCGGCAAGCTCTGCGAGCTTTTCCTCTGCAAAAGCAAAATGCTTTGTGTAATCAAGAGAAAGCTTTGTTTCACTCTTTAAGGTATACGGAACGTGAAGCAGGGAGCAGGAGGAACTAATTACGGTGCGGATTCCTTTTCTTTTTAGCTCTGTTAATAGCGAGAGGCTCGTTTGGTAGTTGTTTCTCCAAATATTTTTACCGCTCACAACACCTGCAAACAACAGCTTATTGTCAGGAAATCCATACGCATTTATCAATTCCTGCGTTTTTTTGCCCTCAATAAAATCGAGCCCAATTCCGTCAAAACCAAAAGACACTATCTTTTTATAGCCATCGCGAATGTCCCCGAAATAAGTTTGAAGCAATACTTTCCCACCGCATTTCTTAGAAAGGATATTTTGATAAAGTGTCTCAAATAGAACGAGGTCCTCTTCTGCCAAATCGCGGACAAGCATTGGTTCATCAAACTGGATCCAGTCTGCTCCTATTTCATGAAATCTGGCAAGCAATTCTGCATATGCCAGAGAAACCGCATCTGCATAATCCTCTGCTTTTTTGGTACCCGTATATCTTAAAAGCTTTAGAAGGGTAAATGCGCCGATTACGACCGGTTTCGTCCGCACTCCGAACTTTTCTGCTTCTTTATATTCATCAAAAGGCTTTGTACCGACCAGTCTAATCTCGGCGTTGTCGTCAATTTCAGGAACCATATAATGATAGTTCGTATGAAACCATTTTTTCATTGCCAAAGCCTTTACATCACCCGCGGTGCCCTGATAGCCTCTTGCCATTGCAAAATAGGTATCAAGCAACGACAAATTCAAATCTGAATATCGTTTCGGAATGATGTGAAACAGGACGGCAGTATCAAGCACATTGTCATAAAAAGAAAAATCATTTGACGGAATGAAATCAATGCCACTGTCTTTCTGAATCAGCCATTGGGTTTTCCTGATCTCTTTTGCTATGTTCTGCAATTCATCAGCAGAAATTTCTTTTTTAAAATATTTTTCAGTTGCAAATTTTAATTCTCTTAATGAGCCTACCCTCGGATAACCGATAATTGATGTCAGCATATATAAGATTCTCCTTATAGTTGTTCTTCCGATTTTAATTCGGTATGTTTTATTTTACGGTTATCGAAAAAGATTGTAAAATACATAAAAGCACCGCTTCGCTATAACTTTAAGCTATATCGAAGCGATGCTGCCTCCCAAATTATATTTTAATGATTACTGATTAATAGATCTCATTAAGGCTTCTATATAAATATTGCCCAATCGGCTGGTATGAATCTTATTATGAGTTACAATACCAATATGCATCGTACCCTCGGCCCCAAGCGGCACCGCAATGATATTTTTACCATTCAGCTCCTCATCTATTACGCCGCTGGATACGGTATAGCCGTTCAAGCCAATCAACAAATTAAAGAGCGTAGCCCTGTCTCTTACGCGTATGTTCTTTGCGCGGATAACCGTGCTGAAAATTTCCTCAGAAAAATAAAAAGAATTATGATCTCCCTGTTCAAAAGAAAGATACGGATATGGTTTCAGTTCCTCCATCGTAACAACTTTCTTTTTAGCAAGGGGATTGCCGGCGCTTATAAAAATGTGCGGTTTTGCAACAAATAATTCTGTAAAAACCAAATCGTTTGCTTTCATTATTTTCTGCAGAACGGTTTTATTAAAATCATTATAATATAAAATACCGATCTCACTTTTCATGCGGGCAACATCATCAATGATTTCATAAGTCTGTGTCTCCCGCAGACTAAAATCATAATTCTCGCTTCCGCATTCTTTAATCAGATCAACAAACGCGTTCACCGCAAAAGAATAATGCTGCGTGGATACACTAAATTCCTGCTTCCCGCCGGAGGGCGCCCTGTATTTTTCCTCAAGCAGGGAAGCCTGTTCCAAAACCTGTCTCGCATATCCGAGAAACACCTCACCCTCTCCGGATACAATAACACCTTTATTGGTTCGTTCAAAAATGGTGATTCCCATTTCCTTTTCCAGCTCTTTTACAGACTTTGTAAGGCTCGGCTGAGAAACAAACAGTTCTTTTGCGGCATTGCTCAAAGTACCTGTTTCAGCGATCGTAATCACATATTTTAATTGCTGTAATGTCATTCCATGCTCCTTTCGAACCCACGCATGTGCATGATTGAAAGAAACCGCCGTTTCATTTGATTTTCATTTGGGTTTCCTACCTATCTTAACATCTGTAAAAAGACTTGTAAACTATCCCAAAATCAAAGAACATTTTATCACTGTTTTGCGATCATTCCGTCTAAGTCCCACAGGGAGGTCCAGTCCTTGGCGCCGGACCATAAAAATACCTGTCCTTTTACGAGACGGCAGTTTCGCTCTGCTTTTTTAAGCAGCTCCATTTCCGCATCTGTCAACAGGTCTTCCGTGCAGCATTTCAAATTCGAAATGTACTGCGGCTCCTTGACGGAAAACGGAATCGGCACCTGCCCGCGCTGGACGGCCCATTTTAAGCATACGACTGCCGGATGGATGTTGTGAGCTTTCGCCACTTCCAATACCTCGGGCAGCTCCGTATCGGCCACATCTTCTTCCGTCCGGTCTCTCTCTGGCCTGGAAGGAGAACCGATCGGGCAATAGCCAATCGGCACGATGTGATGGGCGAGCGCATACTCAAACAGCTCCTGCTGCTGAAAGCTCGGATGCAGCTCCATTTCAAGCGCCGCAGGCTGAATGCGGCAAAGCGGCAGAACGGCCTCCAGCTTTGGAATTGTCATATTGGACATGCCGATATGCTTGACCAGCCCCATTTCCATAAGCTGCTCGCACTGTCTCCACGTGCCCATAAATTCCTCCGTATCAAACGGTCTGGAATCCGGATTTCTCGAATCCCCGTCACAGCCGGGCGCATGATAATTTGGGAACGGCCAATGTACAAAATATAAATCGATATCATCCAGCTTTAAATCAGCTAGGCTCTTTTTGCAGGAGGCGATGACCTCCCCGTCCCCATGCATATCGTTCCAGACCTTGGACGTAATAAACAGCTCTTCTCTTTTTACAACGCCGTCGTCAAATAATTTCTTAAGCACTTCGCCGATCTGATCCTCATTCTGGTAAACAGCCGCGCAATCGATCAGGCGGTAGCCCGATTTGACAGCACCGTACACCGCCTCGGAAATCTGCGCAGGAGAGTATTTATCGGAGCCAAAGGTACCCAGACCTACCGCCGGCATTTTTGCGCCTGTATAGAGCGTTCGCAGCGGAACCTTGCTCAAATCAATCACTTCACTCATAGATGTACCTCCGCCTTTATTCATTCGCCGTCTGGTCTCCAAAAACGACCGCGACCTTTCCGCATTGTCCCCCGGCCATCAGGCTGTACGCCTCATCGGCCTGCTCAAGTGAAAACTCATCCGTGATCAAATCCTCCGGATGGATGCCCCAGCGCACAAGGCGCTCCACAAGCTCCTCCATTCTCCACAGCGACGTTACCCAGGAACCGTAAATTGTCTTTTGTCCATGGATCATGTCCGGGCTTGGATTGAAATGAACCGTGCCGCCCTCGCCGACGAAAGCGATTTTGCCCCATTGTCTCGTCGCACGAATTGCAAGCGCTCTTCCGGGATCGCTGGCGCTCGCGTCGATCGCGCGCTCCACACCGTGTCCGCCCGTCACCTTCAGTATTTCCTCAAGCGTATCGTCGCCCGGCTTAAATACGTGGTCAACAAGTCCCAGCTTCTTTGCCAGGTCAATTCTGTAATCGTTCATTTCCACACCGATCAGTTGATTTGCTCCCATCGCCTTGCATACCATCAGCGCCGCCAGTCCGACAGGACCAAGGCCCGTCACGAGTACTGCGTCATTGCCGCAAACCCCTATTTTCTCAATTGCCTCATAAACCGTCCCGAAGCCGCATGCTACCTGTGCGCCGTCCTTATAAGTCAGCTCGTCCGGCAATGCAATCAAATCCTTCTCATCGGCAAGAATATACGGCGCCATACCGCCGTTCCTCTGCCAGCCGTACGCCTGTCTGTGAGGACTGCTGCAGGAGATGTAATATCCGCGGCGGCAGTCATTGCATACGCCGCAGCCGGAAATATGATAAATGATGACTCGATCACCCTTCTTGAATCTCTTTAAGCCCTCGCCCTCTTCTACGATGACGCCGCATGGCTCATGCCCTGCGATCATGCCCGGAGTATAGCCCTCCGGTCCTTTGCCCACATGCTCCCTGTAAATACAGCGGATATCGCTTCCACAAATTGTCGTCGCCTTTGTCCGGACAAGCACCTGTCCGTGTCCCGGTGTCGGAATCTCAAATTCTTTTAATTCTACCGTGCTGTTGCCGGGTAAGATCGCGCCCATCATTTTTGCCATTTTCAATAACCCCTTTCTTGACCGGAAGGTTCTTTCCTTCCGTGTAATTATGCCGCTCTTGTGGCTTGTTTTCCTGTTAAATTCATTATATCAGCGCTCCCAGAAAATTATAACAGAAGCAACTGACATACTTAACATTTTTATGTCGCATTACCGCATATTCCTATTGTGGGCGACAATTTCTTAATGTATACTATTCTATGGAGGAACAACCATGAATGCGACTGAATTTAAAAAAGCCTACAATGACCGCAGTATCACCTTTGCGCTTGAAAATTATTCGATTTCCGCGTTAAATATTGTATTTGAACGGTTTCTGCGCTCAATTCCAACGCACAGCCACAGCAGCAACAGCTACGAAATCCATTATATCGCTTATGGAAAAGGACTTGTTACAATCAACGGCGTTGATTATGAGGTCGGGCAGAATACGCTCTACATTACAGGACCGCATATCCAGCACGCGCAAATTCCTGCACCGGAGGACCCGATGGCCGAGTACTGCGTCTATCTGCGACTCGAGGAACGAGTTCCCTTTAGAAAAAAAGACAGCAAAAAGCAACTTGTTCGTACGTTCATGGATATGCCGTTCTGGTTTGGACAGGACAGCCATAATATCCATACGATCATGCAGTCGCTTTTTCTGGAGCTGGAAAATGAATATCCCGGCTATCCAATTCAGATTGAAACACTGCTTCAGCAATTGCTTGTCGCCATCGTGCGCAACTATTCTTCCGCACATGACACCGTTTCTGTCTATGAGACGCAGGCTCAGAACGATAATCAATATCTGATGATTGAAGAGTGCTTCCTCTATGAATACAGTACGCTTACGCTTGTCGATCTTGCTAATCGGCTCGGCTTAAGCCCGAGGCAGACCGAACGGCTTTTGCAGAAGCATTACGGCAAAACCTTTTTAAGCAAAAAGACAGAGGCAAAAATGTCCGCCGCTGTCTTATTGTTGAGAAATCCACTGAAAAGTATTACCGAAATATCCGAAGATCTCGGCTATTCCTCCGTGGAGCATTTTTCAAGCTCCTTTAAGCGCTACTACCATATCAGTGCGCGCGAATACCGGAAAACAAAGATATAAACTATAAAGCCTCACAGCTCAGACTCTGGAGACGCGTTCTGCTGTTCCAGGCGGAATTCCGACACCGCCTCCTGCAGCTCTCTTGCGAGCATTTTTAATGCGCCCGCCGTCCCCGCTACCTCCTGCAGGCTGTCCGTCTCGGCTTCCACGGTTTTGGCTATCTCCACCGTCGTCGACGTATTCTGCTCGATCGCCTCCGTAATACTGCGCACGCTCGCCGTCACATATTCCACCATCCGGCTCATTTCCTCGATGTAGGTCACGATATCCTGCACATCCTGATTGACAACAAGCGTCCCTTCCCTGATATCCTGAAAGCTGCCCTGCGTCACCCTTGCGATTTCATTGCTCCTGCCAAGCTGTGCAAGCCCAGTCTGCATCTTATCCGTCATCTCAACTACATTGTCCTGCACCTGGCTGATGATGGAGCCGATTCGGCTCGCCGCTTCCTTCGTATCGTCCGCCAGCTTTTTAATCTCCGTAGCGACAACAGCAAACCCCCGTCCCGCCTGTCCGGCTCTTGCCGCCTCGAT
>CAZBRY010000020.1:0-5059 GCA_964494285.1 uncultured Lachnospiraceae bacterium | reverse complement strand
CAGTGTCGTCATTGACGAAATATTGGAAATCGACTCGATGATTGTATTCATTTCCTGCGTACTCGTATGAAGCTGCGAAGCGACAGCAGAAATCTGGTTCATGATCTCATTGACCTCAGAAAGCTGCTCCGTATACTGCTTGATATCATCGCTTCCCTTTTCGGCCCTCTCCATGGAAATATCCGCATTTTCACTGATGCGC
Organism: uncultured Lachnospiraceae bacterium; assembly: GCA_964494285.1. Lineage (GTDB taxonomy): Bacteria > Bacillota > Clostridia > Lachnospirales > Lachnospiraceae > JAEYFP01. Next base: position 4,857 of record CAZBRY010000020.1, on the reverse strand, counting down.
CTGATACCTGCAGAAATCTTGTTGGACGCGGACTCCATATCCGCTACCTGCTTTAAGGTGCCCTCCGTCATTTCATTCTGTCTTTCCATCAGTCTGGACATCTGTTCGATGGACTCCGATACTTCCCGGCTGCCTTTTGAATTGACCTCTACGCTCTTGCTGACGATCCGTGTGGAATGCTCCATTTCCTCCGTAACGCGAACCATCTTGCCGATAATTTTTCTGAGGCTGCCGCTCATATGATTGAACGCCACCGCCAGCTCCTTAATCTCATCATTCGTGCTGATGACGATATCCTGCCTTGAAAGATCTCCCTGTGCGACAACGGAAATTTCATTCTTTAACGTATGCACCCGATTTGTGATGTTGCGCACAACAGCCGTACAGCACCCTGCGCCCACAATAAGCAGACATACAAATACGATTCCTACGGCGACCACCGTCTGTTTGAAATTCTGGTTGACCTCCTGCTGTACGATTTCACTGCGATCGATCTCCATCGTAATCAGGCTGCCGCAATAATTGGCGATCGCGGTATTCTGACTAAACAGCTCTTCTTTCAGCATCGCGGTAATTTCCGGATCGAGCGCCGGATAACAGCCATCCTTTCCGAGCGCAATAATTTTGTCAAGGCCCGCCTGGTAGGCGGCAAGCGGCGTTCGAATCGAGACGATCATGCCCTGATTGCCCTGAAAAGCGGCGTCCGTTCCAATACTCTTAGATATCTCATCCAGATCCTTAAGCATCGTTTCAACAATTGCGGTCTCGCCGGACTCCTCCACATTCTTCTGCATCATGCAGAGGCTCATAAGACGATTTGGCTGCGCGCTGATTTCCGTCTTGATATAATTGATCCTGTTGACATTTTCAAGCACTGCCTGATATTCCTGATTATAGCCAAGCGCCTTCACAATAAAAACAACGATCAGCACGAGCATGGAAAACATCGTAACGCCGAACACACCCAATAATTTTGTGGAGATGCTGTTTAAAAACCCGCTCTTTTTTAAATTTGCGGCCCGAACTCCTAAAGCTTTCGGCTTTGGCAGTTTTATCTTCGGAAATCCGAATTTGAAAGCCTTTTCTTTTGGCGCCTTTATTTTTAAACCCTTTTCTTTTGGAGTTTTCTCTTTCAGGGGCTTATCTTCCAAGGTCTTTTCTTTTCGTACTTTTCTTTTTAATTTATCTCCCATACCTTCTCCTATCAAAAGCTACTCCGTGACAACACCCTTCTGCAGCATCACATTCGCGTAAAGAGCGGACTCTCCTGTCGCAATAATGGCATAAGCCGTCTTCGCTTCCTCATAAAAAGCAAACCGTTCGATATTTCCGACTGCCTGCTCACCCCGGGCTTCATATTTTTTAACAATCTCCTTATACTCGTCCCAGATCGGTGTCTCAACAGGATCTCCCTTCATAACCTCCATTAAATTTACGGGATGCTCCACATAGCTGTCGAGAGGAAACACCTGAAGGATCGCATCCAGAAGCTCGGGCACGCCGTGCCCGTCGCAGCGGATCACGACCGCATTTTTTCCCATGGACTCCGCCGGGAAATTTCCGTCTGAAATCACAAGCCTGTCGCTGTGTCCCATCTCGCATAATACCTTTAATAATTCCGGTGATAATATTTTAGGAATTCCTTTTAACATAATCCTGCCTCCATTAAACAGTTATTTGAATGACCATTAGGGCATACCATAATCCTATGATATGCCCTAATAGATTTTTATACGATTAGTCTAAGTACGCCTGGCATTAGTCGTAAAGGTTCGGAGCGATTTCAGCGCTGTCCATATTCTCTGACGTATACCACTGGCAGCCTGTATCAAGATCGGAAACAGACTTTCCATTCGCTGCGTCATAGAGCGCCTGAACGAGTCCTTCGCCCATAGCTACCGGAGCCTGCGTAACTGCGCCTAAGAATGTGCCATCCTTAACAGCAGCCTTGATAACTGCGCCGGAGTCAAATGCAACGCCGATAACCTGGCCTTCGCCTGTACCAAACTTATTCAGGTTCTCATTACCTGTAACCATAGCCTCGCCTGAATGCTGGTTGGAACCGTAAATAGCGATCGTATCAGCCTTATTGAGCAGTGTCTGGCAGTCGATCGAGGAAAGCTCGGATGTAACCTGAGCAGGTACCAATACTTCGATCACAACATCTGCGCCGTCTGTCTTTTCAACCTTGCAGCCGTTTACAAATTTGTCATTTCCTTCTACGTTAACAGTCTTGCCGTCTGCGATGATCAGAGCGCCCATCTTGTCGAGGAAGCCCAGGCCACGGTTTCCAACTGATTCGGAAGTAGCATCCTGTGAAAGAACACCGATTCTTACAGGTGCGGAAGCGCTGGCGATTCTGTCCTTGATTGCCTTGTACATTTCATCTGCCGCAAGCTCGCCTGCCGCGTAGTTATCTGTTGCACAGTTAGCAAGTACGGAGCCTGCCGGAGCATCAGGAACGCCCGAGTCAAAACCGATGATCGGAATGCCTGCATCCATAGCGGTCTGGATTGCATCCAGACAAGCGCTTGTATCCAAAGCTGCAAGACCGATTGCGCTCGGCTGTGCGTTGATCGCATTATTGAGCATCTGAACCTGATCAGCGATATCCGACTCTGAGTTCGGTCCTACGAAATTGATTGTAACGCCAAGCTCTGCAGCCTTATTGTTGGCACCGAGTAAAACTGCCTGCCAATACTGATGCTGGAAGCCCTTGGATACGATTTCAAACTTCATGTCGCCTGCTGCCGGAGCTGCTGCTTCCGCTGCAGGAGCTTCTTCTGCTTCTTCTGCCGGAGCTGCTTCCTCTGTTGCTGCCGGAGCCGGTTCCTCTGCCGGAGCTGCCGCGGAACCACAGCCTGCCAACAATGTTGCTACCATTGCTACTGAAAGTAGCGTTGCCAGTACTTTCTTCTTCATTAATTTTTCCTCCTACATTAAATAGTTTGTTTATATGTAAACCACCCTATTGTGGTACATACCGTAAATGAGTTGCTTTAGGCCAAGTTGCTTCAGGCCATTTTCTTATTTTTGATTACGTCGATCATGACCGCTCCGATCAATACGAGTCCCGTGATGATCTGCTGCCAGTTTGCCTGCAGTCCGATAAACGGAAGCCCGGTCTTTAGCATCGACATGATGAATACGCCGAGAAGCGTTCCTACGATCGAGCCTGAACCTCCTGTCATGGACGTGCCGCCGATAATCGCTCCGCCGATCGCGTCCAGCTCCAAGCCTGCGCCGGTACCAGGCGAAATTGCCTGAAAGGTAGCCGCATAAGCGATTGCCGCAAGCCCTGTAAACAGACCCGAAATCACATAAGCCGAAATCTGGTATTTCACGACATTCACACCCGAAAGCCTTGTGGCTTCCTTGTTGCTTCCGATCGCGATGATATAACGTCCGACCTTGGTCTTATTCAAAACGACCGTCATCAGAATCACGAGCAGGAGCACCCATAAAAATCCAAGCGGAAGCTTCGTTGAACCGATATCAATTTTAAAAATGTTTCTGAACCAGCCAAGCTCCGTGCCTGCCGGCGGCCATGTGATGCTGACGCCGCCCGTAAAAATGGACCCGAGTCCCCGCACGGCCATCATCGTGCCGAGCGTTGCAATAAACGGCGGCAGGTTTAAAACCGCTACTAAAATACCGTTGATCAATCCGAAAATCATGGCTGTGACGATCGCTACCAGAATACCTACGAACACCGGCGCGCCCTTATGGGTGATCAGATAGCCGCCCAACAATCCATAGCAGACCATGCCGGTACCGATGGACAGATCCACGCCGCCCGTAATCAGGGCAAAGGTGACGCCAATCGCCATAAATGTAATATAGTAAGAATAATCAAAAATACTTAAAATCGTGGCATAAGTCCTGAAAGCCGGGCTCATGATGCAGAAGAATAAGAACAGCGCCAGCAATACAAGCACTACGACTACCTTCTGCACGCCGATTGCTTTGACAATCGGATTATTTGTAAACGCATTTCCCTGTTTCTTTGTCATCACTCTCTCCTCCTACTTTCTAAGCGTCGCCGCATGCATGATGTTTTCCTGTGTCGCCTCCGAGATGTCGATCTCTCCCGTTTTCCGGCCCTCGCACATAACGATGATGCGGTCGCTCATTCTTAATATTTCAGTCATTTCAGAAGAAATCATGATGATGGACTTTCCTTCTGCCACCAGTTCATTCATCAGATGATAAATCTCGCTCTTGGCGCCCACGTCGATTCCTCTTGTCGGCTCGTCGAAAATCAGAATATCGCAGTTCTTGACAAGCCACTTCGCAATGACGACCTTCTGCTGGTTGCCGCCTGATAAATTCACAATCAACTGGTCGACGCTCGGCGTCTTTGTCTTTAACGAATCCACATACTGCTGCGTGATCTTCTTTTCCTTCTTCTTATCGATGAAAACGCCCTTCATATAATCCGACAGACATGCCATCGTGGAATTTTCCGCTATCGTCTTCCCTACCACAAGGCCAAACCGCTTTCTGTCCTCCGACAAATAGCCGATGCCGTGATTTACCGCATCCTGCGGATCGCGGATTTCCACCTTTTCGCCGTTGATGTAGATCTCGCCGCTCTCCTTCGGGTCGGCTCCAAACAGCGCTCTCGCCGTTTCCGTTCTGCCCGCGCCCATCAGGCCGGAGAAGCCCAAAATTTCACCTTTATGTAATTCAAAACTGATGTCCTGCACCATCTTGCCGGCATTCAAATGCTCAACCTTCAGCACGACCGGCGCATCCTTCGCGACGGCGCTCTCCGTCTTTGGATCTTCATAAATAACACGGCCGACCATCATGTTGATGATGTCGCTCTTGGTACATTCCGATGTAACCAATGTG
>CAZBRY010000019.1:12952-18336 GCA_964494285.1 uncultured Lachnospiraceae bacterium | reverse complement strand
AAGCAGGAAAAAAGGCCGGAGTGAAGACGATTTTTTTAGGAGATCTGAAATGTGACGTATGCAAACGCCTGCGTGGCAATCTTCCCGACTATATTGTACCCGATGTTTATACGGCATCCGGTATCGTATAATTATATAACAATCCATATTTGTGCGAAGAGAAAAGGAGGAAGCAAGTATGAGCTATATCGAGCAGTATTTGAAGGAGACAATGAGAATTGTCGAGACGGTTTCCAGAGAGGAAATTGAAAAGGGAGTAGAGATACTCAGGGAAACGAGAGAAAATGGCGGCAGGCTCTTTGTTTTAGGGGTTGGCGGCAGTGCGGCGAACGCTTCTCATGCGGTCAATGATTTCAGAAAAATCGGCGGCATTGAGACTTATGCGCCGACGGACAATGTGTCGGAGCTGACGGCGAGGACGAATGACGAGGGCTGGGAGACGACATTTACGGAGTGGCTGAAGGTTTCAAGGCTGAAAGAAACGGATACACTGATGGTGTTTTCCGTCGGAGGCGGAAGTGAAACGACCTCGCTCAATATTGTCAATGCACTAAAGCTTGGCAAAGAACGCGGTGCGAAAATCATTTCTATTGTATCGCGCGACGGCGGCTATTCCAAAAAGGCTTCTGATGCCTGTGTATTGATTCCGGTAGTAGCCGAGGATCGGATTACCCCGCATGCGGAAGGCTGGCAGGGTGTCATTTGGCACTTGCTTGTCAATGCGTTAGATGCGGATTAAACTACACTATGGGGCAAAGGAGAACCGACTATGAAATTTGAAGATTTGAAGATTGCCATCTATGCAGATGGTGCTGATATAGAAGACATGAAGGAAGAGTATCAAAAGGGATATGTCAAAGGCTTTACCACCAATCCGACGCTGATGAAAAAGGCAGGTGTAAAGGATTATGTGAGCTTTGCGAAAGCGGCTCTTTCAGAAATCACTGATTTACCGTTATCGTTTGAGGTGTTTGCGGATGATTTTGAAACGATGGAAAAAGAGGCTAAAGTAATTGCAGATTTGGGAGAAAATGTTTATGTAAAAATTCCAATTACGAATTCTTCCGGAGAGTCAAGCATTCCATTGATCAAGAGGCTGTCTGAGGCCGGATTAAAGCTAAATGTGACCGCAATACTGACGCTTGAGCAGGTGAAGGAAGCTGTCGCTGCTTTTGCTCCAAAAACGCAGAATATCGTATCGGTGTTTGCAGGAAGAATCATGGATACGGGTGTGGATGCCACGGTCATCATGAAAAAGGTCGCAAAGCTTTGCAGACAAAAGCCGGGAACACTGTCGTTGTGGGCAAGTTGCCGCGAGGTTTATAATATTATCCAGGCGGATGCGTGTGGAACGGATATTATTACGGTGACGAACGATATTCTCAAAAAGTTGCCTAATCTTAATAAGGACTTGGCACAGCTTTCACTGGAAACAGTGCAGATGTTTGCACGGGATGGGAAAAGCCTTGGCTATTCAATACTTGGTTAATCTGACAATTAATTGACAATTTCTTCTTTTTGCGCTATATTACCAATTGAGTGAGGATTTTGTAAAAACCTCCTATTGCAGTAAGAGGGTGTGGAGAAGTTTATTGGGATAACCGTAAACCTGAAAGGAGATTGTTATGGCAGAAGTTAAGAAAGCAACTGTGAAAAAGGAAGAGACTGTAAAAAAAGAAGCAGCAAAGAAGCCAATGGCAAAGAGAACGGCAGCAAAGAAGCCGGCGGCAAAAAGGGAAGCTGTAAAAGAAGGCTTTTATGTACAGTTTTATGGGAAGGACTTAGAGCAGTCGGAGGTGATTAAGCAGGCGAAGGCAGCTTATAAAGCGGCAGGCAATAAAGCGGCGGTTAAGAGTATTGATGTTTATGTGAAGCCTGAGGAAAATGCCGTATATTATGTGGTAAACGGCGATATCACGGGTAAGTTTGAAGTTTAGTTACATAGTCTGATAAAAGAGAGGCATTGTATGAAGTGATGTCTCTCTTATTTTATTTAAATTTAATTTTAAGTTTATTGAAATATGCTTGATTAATTAGTAGACTGTAGAAAGACCAATAGAAAAAAGGAATGCGATTATGAAGGAATTTGTGGCACTGAGGGATGTAAAGAAAATTTACCGCATGGGTGAAGTCGAGGTACGTGCGGTAGACGGCATTAATTTTGAAATTTCAGAGGGTGAATTTGTTGTCATTGTAGGACCGTCCGGCGCAGGAAAGACAACCGTGCTGAATATTCTGGGAGGCATGGACAATACGACCTCGGGAGAGGTGATCGTAAATGGCATGGATATTGCCGGCTATACAAATCGGCAGCTTACGACATATCGCAGGGAAGAAATAGGATTTGTATTTCAGTTTTATAACCTTGTGCAGAATCTGACTGCACTTGAAAATGTTGAGCTGGCACTGCAAATCAGCAAAAATCCGCTGAGCGCACAGGAGGTCATGCGTGAGGTGGGACTTGAGGAGCGTATGGACAATTTTCCGGCGCAGTTATCTGGCGGAGAGCAGCAGCGGGTTGCGATTGCACGTGCGCTTGCTAAAAATCCGAAGCTGCTGCTGTGTGATGAGCCTACCGGTGCTCTCGATTATGTGACGGGAAAGGCAATTCTAAAGCTTTTGCAGGATACCTGCCGGCAGCGAGGGATGACTGTCATTGTTATCACTCATAATTCGGCGATTGCTCCGATGGCAGACCGGCTGATTAAAATTAAGAATGGAAAGGTCAGCAGCATATTAAAAAATGAACAAGTGGTTTCTGTCGAAGAGATTGAGTGGTAGTGCGTGGCAGCTTGTACATAGGAAAATTCGGGTTGTAAACAGATGAATAAAAAGGCATTAAGAAAAGAATTTTATATGGAAATTAAAAAGAGCTTCAGTCGGTTTATGTCCATTTTCCTGATTGTGGCTCTTGGTGTTGCGTTTTTTTCCGGTATCCGGGCAACAAGTCCTGACATGCGAATGTCCGCAGATTTCATTTATAAGGAAAGTAAGCTGATGGATATACGCGTGCTGAGCACACTCGGGTTGACAGAAGAGGACGCGGAGGCCATTGGGGAAATTGAAGGGATTCGGACGGCAATGCCGGCCTATTCGGCGGATGTGCTTTGCGACACGGAAGACAGACAGCTTGTCGTAAAGCTGATGTCCTATCCGGACGAACTGAATAAAATTACGGTACGGGAAGGACGGATGCCTGAAAAGAGCGGCGAATGCCTTGCAGATACGGCATTTGTTATGTCCTCGGGTCTTTCGATCGGCGATACGGTTCAAGTAAAATCCGGTACGGAGGACGCGATTGAGGATACACTCCACACGAATACGTTTACAATTGTCGGTACCGGCTCGACCTCTTATTATCTGTCGCTTGACAGAGGCAGCAGCGCGATTGGGAGCGGTAGTCTCGGCGGCTTTTTCATTATTCCGAAGGAGGACTTTTCCCTTGAGGTTTATACGGAAATCTATATCGAGGTGGAGGGTGCAAGCGAGCTGGACAGCTACACCCAGAAATATGATGACCATGTGGAGGAGATTGTTAAAAAGATTGAGGCGATTTCCGGCTCCCGTGCCGAGATTCGATACGAGTCCGTTGTGACGGAGGCAAATGATAAAATAGCGGATGGGGAAAGGGAAATTGCCGATGCCGAGAAGGAGCTGTCTGATGCGGGGCAGGAGCTTGCCGATGCAAAGCAGGAACTTGCGGATGGTGAGGAGGAACTTGTCGACGGCAAACAGAAAATTGCCGATGCGAAGCAGGAGATCAAGGATAAGGAGCAAGAAATAAAAGACGGCGAACAAGAGCTTACCGATGCAGAGATCGAACTTGCCGATGCACATGTGGAGCTGACAGACGGCAAGAATGAACTCGAAGAAAACGAGCAGAAACTGCTTGACGGCAGATTGGAAATCATGCGCAATAAGGAAAAGCTACGGGACGGAGAAAAGCAGCTTGCGGAAGGGACGGCGGAACTTGCTAAAAAGGAAGAGGAGCTGCTTGCGGGAAAGGCTGCTCTAGAAGGGCAGGAAGCGGTGCTCAATGGTCTGCAAAGCGGATATCCTTCTTTTAATCCAAGCGATCCGAGTGATGCGAGTCAGATTTTTGCGTGTCAGGCATTTTTAAAGGGCTTTGCGTCTTATTTGTCGGCAAGCGGCATGACACCACAGGCATTGTCGGACAGTACAGGCGGTACTATGGTCGTATATTTTAAGGATTTGATGAATGCGTCTTCAGGTATGTATCAAGATGTGGCATCCTGGCCGCCGGAGGAAATGGACGGAAGGATGACAGAGCTTGCGTCGCTGCATGGATTTGCCGGTTCCTATATGAGCGCCGCGTTATCTACGGTGAAGGAAAAAAAGGCTGAGGTTGCGACAGGTGAAGAGCAGATTGCAACGGCTAAGACTGAGATTGCCGAGAAGGAAATGGAAATTGCGGAGGCCTGGGATAAAATCCATGAGGCGGAGTATGATATTCTGGATGGAGAGACCAAACTTGCCGATGCAAGAGTAGAATGGGAAGACGGCTACCGGGAATATGAAGACGGCCTCAAGGAATTTGCAGATGGGAGGCAGGAGCTAGAAGACGGTAAGAAAAAAATGGCGGACGGCAAGCGGGAACTTGCAGAAAAAGAGCAGGAGCTCTTAGATGGTGAACAGGAGCTTTTGGACGGAAAGCTGGAATACGCAGACGGTGAGCAGGAATATCTGGACGCTAAGGCAGAGGCTGATGTTGAGATTTCCGATGCAAAAAAAGAAATTGCGGATGCCAGGGAACAGGTAGATGATCTTGAGGTGCCGGAGTGGTATGTGCTTGATAGGAACTATATCCAAACCTACGTGGAGTACGGGCAGGATTCTGATCGGATTGGAGCAATCGGAGAAGTATTCCCCTTGATTTTCTTTTTGGTTGCCGCGCTTGTGGCACTTACGACTATGACGCGGATGGTAGAAGAGGAGCGTACCCAAATCGGAACCTTGAAGGCGCTCGGCTACAGCAACGGAAATATAGCAGCCAAATATTTGCTTTATGCCATGAGTGCGAGCCTGCTTGGGAGTCTTGCAGGTCTTGTGATTGGGCAAACTATAATTCCCTATATCATTATTAATGCATATGCGATTATGTATATTAATTTGACTACGGTAATGACACCGTTAAGTCTAAAATATTCTATTAGTGCCACGCTCATTGCAATTGCCTGCACGACATTTTCTACCCTGATTGCATGCTATAAGGAGCTTGCCGCGACACCGGCCGTCCTGATGCGCCCGACGGCGCCGAAGGCAGGCAAACGAGTTTTTCTCGAGCGCCTTCCATTTATATGGAGGAAACTGAATTTCACGCAGAAATCCACGATCAGAAATCTGATTCGCTACAAAAAAAGATT
>CAZBRY010000019.1:0-12942 GCA_964494285.1 uncultured Lachnospiraceae bacterium | reverse complement strand
TTTTCATGACAGTATTTGGGATTGGCGGCTGTATGGGGCTTCTGCTTGTCGGCTTTGGGATTAAGGATTCCATATCTGCGATTGCGGAAAAGCAGTTCGGAGGAGTCATTCTTTACGATACAAATATTACACTCGAGGAAAAAGCCACGGAGAAAGAAAAGGATGCACTAATCGAGCAGATTGAGTCGGATCAGCGGATTGAGGGCTATCTCTATGGAAAACAAAATGCGATTGATATTCAGGTCAATGGAACAGTCAAGAGCGGTTATTTGATCGTTCCGTCGGATAATGAAAAGGTTGCGGACTATATCTGCTTTAAAGACAGGCTTACGAAGGAGAAATACACGCTGGACGACGAGGGCGTTATTATTTCCGAAAAGCTGGCAAAGCTTCTGGATGTGGGTCCCGGTGATGTGATCATGCTGCAGGAGGACGATGTATCCGGCGTAACGGTGACGATAGAGGCGGTGACGGAAAACTATTTTCTTCATTATATATATATGAGCAGCGGTCTTTATGAAAAGACATACGGGGAACCTCCTGTTTACAGTGAAATTTTTTTAAACAACAGTCAAAATGATGAAGAGTTTGAGGGGGCGCTGGCAACAGACTATTTGGAATCGAGTGCGGTTGCCGGCATGACATTTTACAGTGAAACAGCGGATAGAATCAATCAGATGCTGACAAGTCTGGATACCGTAATCTATGTGCTTGTCACTGCGGCCGGACTGCTTGCCTTTGTCGTATTATATAATTTGAACAATATCAATATTAATGAAAGAAAGCGGGAACTCGCGACGCTGAAGGTGCTTGGCTTTTATGATAAAGAGGTTGACAGCTATGTCAATAGAGAAAATATCATTCTGACGATCATAGGTTCTATTTTTGGCGTTTTGATCGGTTTTTTACTTCATCGGTTTGTCATAGTAACGGCGGAAATCGATTTAATGATGTTTGGCAGGGAAATTAAGCTGATCAGCTATTTTTACAGCGCTGCTCTGACCTTTGCGTTTTCCTTTATTGTCAATATCGTTATGTCGTTCAGGCTGAAGAAGATTAACATGGTCGAATCCCTGAAGAGTGTGGAGTAAGGCTTAGGAAATCTTTATATTTATTTTAGAATTAGGGTGTTGACATTAAAAGGTACTAGTGATATGTTTAGTACAGAAATGTTAGCACTCTTTTGCATTGAGTGCTAACAGAAAAAAGAAGGATGTGATGGGGTGGATCTGGATGAAAGAAAAAAGAAAATATTGCATGCGATCATTAAGACTTACCTGGAAACGGGTGAGCCTGTTGGCTCCAGAACAATTTCTAAATTTACAGATCTGAATTTAAGCTCGGCGACGATTCGCAATGAAATGTCCGACTTAGAGGAACTTGGCTATATCATTCAGCCGCATACCTCGGCGGGTCGGATTCCTTCTGACAAAGGCTATCGGTTTTATGTAGATCAGCTAATGGAGGATAAGGAGCGCGAGGTCGATGAGATGAGGGAAATTCTCATTGAGAAGGCTGATAAGATGGAGCGTTTGCTAAAGCAGGTTGCCAGATCACTTGCGGTCAATACAAATTATGCGACGATGATTTCAGCGCCGCAGTACCATCGCAATAAGCTGAAGTTCATCCAGCTTTCCCGGTTGGAAGCCAATCAGATTGTAGCAGTCATTGTTGTTGAAGGAAATATTATTAAGAACCAGATCATCGATACGGCGTGTAATTTCGATGACGATACGCTGTTAAGGCTAAATATTCTGTTGAATACGAATTTAAACGGACTTTCGATCGAGGAAATCAACCTTGGCATCATCTCTAAAATGAAGGAGCAGGCCGGTGCTCACAGCAGCTTTGTCAGCGAAGTAATTGATGCGGTTGCAGATGCAATTAAGGCAGACGAGGATCTGGAGATTTATACAAGCGGTGCAAACAATATTTTCAAATATCCGGAGCTCAGTGACAACGAAAAAGCCAGCGAAATTATCACGGCTTTTGAGGAAAAAAAGCAGCTTTCCGATATTGTATACGAGACGCTTTCCAAGCAGGACGAGGATCATAAGGGCATTCAGATTTATATTGGAGAGGAATCACCGGTTCAGAATATGAAGGATTGCAGTGTCGTGACGGCAACCTACGAATTAGAGGAAGGTATGCAGGGAACGATAGGTATCATAGGTCCGAAACGGATGGATTACGACAAAGTCGTTAAAACATTAAAATCGCTGACAAATCAGTTGGATGCGTTATATAAAAAGACATAGCAGGATGAAAGGAGAGCAATAGAGGCGTGACTGATATGGAAAAGGATTTAACAGAAGAAATTTTGGAAGAGGTTTCGCAGGAGCCTGCTGCGGACACATCGGCAGAGGAATCGACAGCACAGGGATTTGCAGAGGAATCGGCGATGCAGGGATCGGCGGAGGAATCGACGGTGCAGGGATCGGCGGAGGAATCACCGGCAAATGTGAAATCTGTTTTCGGAAGAAAAGAAAAAAAAGAAAAGAAAGACAAGAAGGACGAACGGATTGAGGAGCTGACTGATCAAGTTAAACGTCAGATGGCGGAGTTCGATAATTTCAGAAAGAGAACCGACAAAGAAAAGTCATTCATGTATGACATGGGAGCCAAAACGGTTGTTGAAAAGATACTTCCGGTATTGGATAATTTTGAGAGAGGTTTGCAGACGGTACCTGAGGAAGAAAAGGATTTACCGTTTGCCGCCGGTATGAATATGATTTACAAGCAGCTTGTAGGAGAGCTGGAGCAGATTGGGGTCAGCCCGATTGAGGCAGTTGGCAAGGAATTTGACCCGAATTTCCATAATGCGGTCACGCAGGTGGAAAGCGACGAGTTTGAGAGCGGTGTGGTGGCGCAGGAGCTGCTAAAGGGTTATTTGTACCGCGATACGGTTGTCAGACATAGCATGGTTGGCGTAGTACAGTAGATGTTATAAAACTTATTAAGAAACTAATTATATATTTCAGGAGGGCTTAATTATGAGCAAAATTATTGGTATTGATTTAGGAACAACGAATAGCTGTGTGGCTGTTATGGAAGGTGGGAAGCCGACCGTTATCGCAAATACGGAAGGAGCCAGAACGACACCGTCAGTTGTAGCATTTACGAAGTCAGGCGAGCGTCTTGTCGGTGAACCGGCAAAGCGCCAGGCAGTGACGAATGCAGAAAAGACGATCTCATCCATTAAGAGAGAAATGGGCTCTGATTATAAGAGCGTGGTTGACGGTAAGAAGTATTCCCCGCAGGAAATTTCGGCGATGATTCTTCAGAAGCTGAAGGCAGATGCGGAGAGCTATCTGGGAGAAAAGGTGACAGATGCAGTCATCACGGTACCGGCTTACTTTAACGATGCGCAGAGACAGGCAACGAAGGATGCGGGTAAGATCGCAGGTCTTGAAGTAAATCGTATTATCAATGAGCCGACGGCAGCGGCACTCGCTTATGGTCTTGATAATGAAAAAGAACAGAAAATTATGGTATATGACTTAGGCGGCGGTACGTTTGACGTTTCCATTATTGAAATCGGCGAAGGCGTCATCGAGGTTCTCGCGACGAGTGGCAATAACAGGCTCGGCGGTGATGATTTTGACCAACACGTTACGGATTATATGCTTGCGGAGTTTAAGAAAATCGAGGGCGTAGATTTGTCAAACGACAAAATGGCGCTGCAGAGATTAAAGGAAGCTGCGGAGAAGGCAAAGAAGGAACTTTCCAGTGCGACGACGACGAATATTAACCTTCCGTTTATTACGGCGACCTCAGAGGGACCAAAGCACTTTGACATGGATCTGACACGTGCGAAATTTGACGAGCTGACACATGAGCTTGTCGAGATGACGGCGGGTCCTGTACAGAATGCATTAAAGGATGCCGGCTTAAATGCTTCTGAGCTTGGTCAGGTATTGCTTGTGGGCGGTTCGACACGTATTCCGGCTGTGCAGGATAAGGTAAGACAAATAACAGGCAGGGAGCCTTCCAAGTCATTGAATCCGGACGAATGTGTGGCCCTCGGCGCATCCATTCAGGGCGGCAAGCTGGCAGGCGATGCCGGAGCGGGAGAAATCCTTCTTCTAGATGTTACGCCGCTGTCACTTTCCATTGAGACAATGGGTGGAGTGGCAACAAGGCTGATCGAGAGAAACACGACGATCCCAACAAAGAAGAGTCAGATTTTTTCGACGGCTGCAGATAACCAGACGGCAGTTGATATCAATGTCGTACAGGGAGAAAGACAGTTTGCGAAGGACAATAAGTCCCTTGGACAGTTCCGTTTGGACGGAATTCCTCCTGCGAGACGCGGTATTCCTCAGATTGAGGTAACCTTTGATATTGACGCAAACGGCATTGTGAACGTTTCCGCGAAGGATCTGGGAACGGGCAAGGAGCAGCACATCACGATTACGGCAGGCTCGAATATGTCCGATTCTGATATCGACAAGGCAGTGAAGGAAGCTGCAGAGTATGAAGCACAAGATAAGAAGCGCAAGGAAGCAATCGACGCAAAGAATGATGCAGATTCCTTTGTATTCCAGACTGAAAAGGCGATGGAAGAGGTTGGCGACAAGCTTGACGCAAACGATAAGGTGGCGGTAGAAGCAGAGCTGAACGCTTTAAAGGAACTTGTCGCAAAGGCCGATCCGGAGAACATGAGCGAAGATCAGGTGGTTGAATTGAAAGCGGCACAGGAAAAGGCAATGCAGGCGGCACAGAAGCTTTTCGAAAAGATGTATGAGAAGACGCAGGCAGCAGGCGATGCGGGTCCCGACATGAGCAATATGGGAGGCATGGGCGGTGCAGAGCCTAATATGAGTCAGAGCACAAGCTATGGCGATGATGTGGTTGACGGAGATTACAAAGAAGTATAAAATTCTATAAAAGGTGACAGTTATGGCAGAGTCTAAAAGAGATTATTATGAGGTTCTTGGCGTTGATAGAAATGCTGATGAAGCCGCAATTAAAAAGGCATATCGTACACTGGCAAAAAAATATCATCCAGATATGAACCCGGGTAATGCGGAAGCCGAAAAGAAATTCAAAGAGGCTTCGGAGGCGTATGCCGTACTGAGCGATTCGGAGAAGAAACGGCAGTATGACCAGTTTGGCCATGCAGCGTTTGAAAACGGCGGTGCCGGAGGGTACGGAGGTTTTGATTTCAGCAGCGCGGATTTTGGAGATATCTTTGGAGATATCTTTGGAGATTTGTTTGGTGGCGGAAGAAGCAGAACCAGCCGTACCAACAATGGGCCGATGAAGGGTGCAAACCTGCGCACAAGTGTTAGGATTACATTTGAAGAGGCTGTGTTCGGCGTGGATAAGGAAATTGAACTCAGCTTGAAGGATACGTGTGCGACCTGCCATGGTACGGGTGCGAAGCCGGGAACGAACCCGGAAACGTGTCAAAAATGCGGCGGCAAGGGTCAGGTAGTTTACACGACCCAGTCGTTGTTCGGGATGGTCAGAAATGTGCAGACGTGTCCGGACTGTCAGGGCAGCGGTAAAGTCGTAAAAGAGAAATGTGTCGATTGCCACGGTACCGGCTATATTTCCAATAAAAAGAAAATACAGGTATCGATTCCTGCCGGAATCGATAATGGTCAGAGTGTGCGTATCAGGGATAAGGGAGAGCCGGGCGTCAACGGAGGTCCGAGAGGTGATTTACTTGTCGAGATTGTTGTTGCCAGACATCCGATTTTTCAGAGACAGGATACTAATATTTTCTCCACGGCGCCGATTTCCTACGCACAGGCAGCCCTTGGCGGTGAGCTTTTGATTGATACGGTGGACGGAAAGGTCATTTATGAAGTAAAGGCCGGTACCCAGACCGATACGAAGGTTCGCCTAAAAGGAAAGGGTGTGCCATCGCTTAGAAACAAGCAGGTGCGCGGTGATCATTATGTGACGCTCGTCGTACAGGTGCCGGATCACCTGAATGCGGAGGCAAAGGATTTGTTGCGTAAATTTGACGAGTTGACCGGCAATTCCCTTCGTATATCGGAAGAGTATGCCGATAAAAAGCCAACCGAAGAAAGCGAAAAGAAGAAAAAAGGATTTTGGAATAAGTAGTGTTTGAGAGCCGTTTTGGAGCTGTTTGAAAGAAAATATTGATTTATATGGCCAAATAAATTATAATATGGGTTGTTTGCAGCTATCATAGTTTGCAAACAACCCGTTTTTATGAGAGCAGGTATAAAATTGAAAGAGGCAATATAAGATGAATAGATTAAAAGAAATTAAAGGGAAATGGATATTATTTCTGGCGTTCTTGTTATGTGCGGGTGTTTTGGCAGGATGTGGAGCCAAGGAGCCGGAAGAAAATACGGAGCAGCAAACTCCGACGGAGGAGACTGAATCTGAAGGCAAAACAACACCGGACGGAGAGCCGGAAGAGGTTGCGGTGACACTTGAGCCGGGGCAAATACGCAGTTATTTGAGCGGACTTCCCGTCGATGAGGAAATTGGCAACAGAAGACCACTTGCGATTATGCTCAATAATTTGGAGGCAGCGCAGCCGATGAGCGGCATTTTTTATGCCGATGTTGTCTATGAGTATGTCGTAGAGGGCTACATTACGAGACTGATGGGTCTTTTTGAGAATTATGATGATCTGGATAAAGTCGGTTCCGTGAGAAGCTGTCGTGAATATTTCGTTTATACTGCACTGGAGTTTGATGCGATCTATATGCATTTCGGACAGGCGGCGTATGCGGTTGATCTATTGGACCGGGATTATGTGGATAATTTAAATGGTCTTGGAGAGGCGGGGGATACGTCGTTCTATCGGACGACTGATCGACAGGCGCCGCACAATGTTTATACGAGCGCAGCAGGAATTGCCGCTGGTATTGAGAAGCTTGGCTACCGAGAAGATCATTACGATGGTTATAAAGGTAAATTTAACTTTGTTGATTTGGGCGAAGAAATAACAAATAAAGGCGGCGGATCAGCAATTTACATTGAACCGAAATACAAGATTAACAAGCCCTGGTTTGAATACAATGAGAAAACGGAAAGATATGACAGGTTCCAGTATGGCGGACCACAGATTGATGATTTGACGGGTGAGCAGATATCCTATGACAATGTTATTTTGCAATATAACAAGTGGGTTCAGCTCGATGAAAAGGACTATCTTGCATTTGACTGCCATTCGGGCGGAGTGATTCAGTACTGCACGAAAGGTAAGATGACGGTAGGTACCTGGCAGCGGGAGATTAACGAAGAGAATTATGATATGAGTGCCATTCGTTACTATGACATGGAAGGCAATGAAATTAAAATCAATAATGGGAAGACATGGATTTGCGTCGTGCAGGATACAGAACTGGAAAACGTGGTTATAAAATAAATAAGAAAGAGTTTGCCAAGGCAAACTCTTTCTCTAGTTTGCGCGCCTGCTTTATATAGAATTACAGGTATTCATTACGATTGCAGATTTTTAGATTTTCAAGAACCTTTTTGATATCAGCAGTACTGTTCTTTTCACAAATCAGAGTCGCATCCTCCGTATCGACAATAATGAGATCTTCAAGCCCCACG
Organism: uncultured Lachnospiraceae bacterium; assembly: GCA_964494285.1. Classification (GTDB taxonomy): domain Bacteria; phylum Bacillota; class Clostridia; order Lachnospirales; family Lachnospiraceae; genus JAEYFP01. The sequence continues at coordinate 5,391 of CAZBRY010000019.1, read as the reverse complement.
GTTGCGATCAGCTTTTTATCTCCTTGTATAATACAGTTTTTTGTGCTGATTGTTACAATATTGCCGTCCACAATATTGCCAAACTCGTTTGATTTCTTAATTCGTTCCACGGCAAGCCAAGAGCCCACATCATCCCAGCCAAAGGTACCGGGAATCGTATAAATGTTTTCTGATTTTTCCATGATGCCATAATCGATGGAGATGGAGGGGAAGTTTGGAAATACCTTTTCCAATATTTCATTCTGAGCCGAGGTTTTGATCGCATCCCGTATAGTAAGCATGCCTTCATAGGTATCCGGCATAAAACGTTCAAATTTTTGTAGGATTGTGGAAAGCTTCCAGAGGAAGATGCCGCTGTTCCACAAGTATTCGTCCGAATTCACATATTCCTTTGCGAGCTCCAAAGACGGTTTTTCAACAAACTTGTCCACCTTGAATGCACGACCGTCACAAATTTCATTGACAAACTTGATATAGCCGTAACCGGTCTCGGGATAATCCGGTGCGATGCCGACCGTAACCAGATTGTCGCCTTGTTCCGCTACATTGCAGGCATCACAAAGTGTCGCTTGATACATGCTGCTGTATTTGATGAGATGGTCGGAAGGGAGCACCATCATAATTGCGTTGTCGTATTTTTTTGAAATGTGCGCAACGCCAAGCGCGATACAGGGAGCGGTATTTCTGCCAACGGGTTCACAAAGAATATTTTCGGTCGGAACGCCGGGAAGCTGTTCGGTTACCAGGGGATAATAGTCTTTATTTGTAGAGATATAAATGTCCTCCATATCGACAAGCGGAAGAATGCGCTCTACGGTGAGCTGGATCATTGTCTTGCCGTCGTCTGTCAGGGAAAGAAACTGCTTCGGAAGGGTTTTCCGGCTGCGTGGCCAAAAGCGCTCGCCGCGACCTCCTGCCATGATCAGTGCTGTTTTTTTCATATTGCTACCTGCCTTTTTAATGGTTTAAAATCGTATTACCCGATTGCGGATGTTTCATGTTACGTCTGTTATTCATTATATCCGAATTAGCGTCAAATAGCAAATGGGCCAGAATTGAAAAAAACAGAGATGCTCTAGTTCTTTGGAGAATTTCGTGTTATACTTAAACATTGATAATGCAGCGAGAATTGGAAAGTAAAAAGGAGCGGAAGGCTATGCGTTATAATAAATATACGATTAAAACGCTTACAGAAGCTGAGGATATTGTGATCAGCGCATTGGTGGATATCGGGATTGAAGGCGTGGAGATTGAGGATAAGGTGCCGCTTACTGAGAAAGAAAAGGCGCAGATGTTCGTGGATATTTTACCGCAGGGTCCTGATGACGACGGGATTGCCTATTTGAGCTTTTATCTGGATGCCGAGGAGGAGCAGGAACCGGTGCTTGCCGCCGTTAACAGGGAACTTGAGGAGTTAAAGGAATTTCTGGATGTCGGGGAATGTACAATGACATCCTCCGAGACAGCGGACGAGGATTTTTTGAATAATTGGAAGCAATATTTTCATCAGTTTTATGTTGACGATATTTTGATTATTCCTTCCTGGGAAGAGGTGAAAGCACAAGATCGGGATAAGATGATCATTCATATTGATCCGGGGACGGCATTTGGTACGGGTATGCATGAGACGACGCAGCTTTGTATTCGTCAGCTTCGCAAATACGTGACGCCGGATACTGTGCTGTTGGACGTCGGAACGGGAAGCGGCATTCTGTCCGTTCTGGCATATAAATTTGGTGCAAAGTCGGCGATTGGAACGGACCTGGATATTTGTGCGATTGATGCGGTAAAGGACAATATGGAGGTTAACGGTCTGAAAGACGCGGGCTTCCGGCTTTTAATTGGGAATATCATTGACGATCAGAGAATACAGGATGCGGTTGGCTACGGAAACTATGACATTGCGGTTGCTAATATATTAGCGGAAGTTCTTGTGCCGCTGACGCCCGTCATCTGGCATCAGCTCAAGCCGGGCGGCATTTATATCACATCTGGAATTATAGATGATAAAGAAGAAACTGTTGTGCGCGCGGTGAAACAGGCGGGCTTTGAGGTGCTAGAGGTTCATTATCAAGGAGAATGGGTTAATGTGACGGCTAAAAAGCCGCTTTCATGGTAATCCTCCTTACAGGGGGAAAACGGAGAAGAAGTTTATGTATCAGTTTTTTGTAGGGCAAGATCAAATTAATCAAAATGACATTACGATTATTGGTCCCGACGTCAAACACATCAAGCAGGTGCTTCGCATGCGGATCGGTGAGGAGCTTTCGGTTGTGACTAAGGGAGAGGACAGGGAATACCGCTGCGAGATTGTTGCTTTTGAAGAGAATGCGGTATTATGCAGGCTGCGGTTTATCAAAGAAGAGGGCGTGGAGCTATCAAATCAAATTTATCTGTTTCAGGGTCTGCCCAAAAGCGACAAGATGGAATTGATTGTTCAAAAAGCAGTGGAGCTTGGTGCTTTTAAGATCATACCGGTGCAAACAAAGCGCGCGGTTGTAAAGCTCGACGCGAAAAAGGAAGCTGCGCGGGTGGCAAGATGGAATGCAATTGCCGAAACTGCCGCAAAACAGGCAAAACGCCGGATCATACCGGAAGTGACTCCGGTTATGACGATGAAGGAGGCGACGAACTACTGTCTCAGTTTTGAAGTGAAGCTGATTCCATATGAGCTGTCAGATCAAGGTGGCATGCATGAGACGCGCAACCAAATTGCGAGGATTGAGCAGGGACAGCAGGTGGCGGTTTTTATTGGACCGGAGGGCGGTTTTGACGAGGATGAAATAGAGCTTGCAATCAAGGCAGGTATCATACCGATCACACTTGGCAGACGGATTCTGCGTACCGAGACTGCAGGATTTACAGTTTTAGCGTGGCTCGTGTATCAATTGGAACGATAATTTTATGGAAGGAAATAAACAATGCAGGTTTATTTAGATAATTCAGCTACGACAAGATGCTTTGAAGGCGTCAGGGAGCTGATGAATACTGTGATGGAGAATGGGTATGGCAATCCGTCTAGCCTGCACCGTGTAGGTATCGAGGCGGAAAACTACATGAAGCATGCGAAGGAAGTATTAGCCGGGAATCTCAAAGTACAGGAAAAGGAAATTTTCTTTACATCGGGGGGTACGGAGTCTGACAATCTGGCGATCATCGGATGCGCAATGGCGAATCGGCGTGCGGGTATGCATTTGATTACTACAAAAATTGAACATCCGGCTGTTTTGGAGCCAATGAGATATTTGGAGAGGCAAGGCTTTCGTGTCACCTATCTGGACGCGGATGAAAGCGGCAGAGTCCGTCCCTCCGATTTGAAAGAGGCGCTCTGTGAGGATACGATCCTTGTTTCAGTTATGCACGTCAATAATGAAATTGGTTCGCTCCAGCCCGTCGAGGAGATCGGAAGCCTGATCAAACAATACAAAAAGGATATTCTGTTTCATGTGGATGCCGTGCAGGGCTACGGTAAGTTCCTCCTTCATCCGAAACGGATGAAAATCGATTTACTTTCGATGAGCGGACATAAAATTCATGGACCGAAAGGCGTCGGTATTTTATATGTGAACGAAGCGGTGAAAATTCAGCCGATTCTGTTTGGCGGTGGACAGCAGAAGGGTTTGCGCTCAGGGACGGAAAATGTGCCCGGCATAGCAGGAATCGCGAGGGCTGTGGAGGAGCTTTATACTGATTTTGCGGATAAAATGGAGCGTCTCTATCAGCAGAAGAAATATTTGATTGAACGGCTTTTGGAATTGGAAGGTGTGTCGGTGAACGGACTGCCGACTGAAGGTGCTGCCGCCGTTAAAGAGACGGCGCCGCATGTGGTCAGCGCATCTGTTGCGGGCATTCGCGCCGAGGTACTGCTGCATTCGCTTGAGGACAGAGAGATCTATATTTCCTCTGGTTCGGCATGTGCTTCCAACAAGCGCGCAGCCAGCGAGACGCTCAAAGCCATTGGTCTGGACAGGGGTTTGCTCGAGTCAACGGTTCGTTTCAGCCTCTCTGTGGAGACAACCAAAGAGGAGCTGGATTATGTAATTGCAGCCATGAGGGAGCTACTGCCGCTGCTCAGAAGGTATACAAGGCATTAGCAGGCTGTATCATATGGTGCGAAGTGATACGGGAAAGACACAGGAAAGAGGATAAGAAAATGAAGAATTCAGCATTTTTAATTAAGTATGCGGAAATAGGGATCAAGGGGAAAAACCGATATTTGTTTGAGGACGCGCTTGTGAGGCAGATACGGCATGCCCTCAAAAAGGTAGAGGGCACTTTCTCGGTGACAAAAACACAGGGCAGAATTTATATAGAATGCTTAAGCGAATATGACTTTGAGGAGACAGTTGCCAAACTGCAATGCGTGTTCGGTATTACGGGTATCTGCCCGGTTGTGCATGTCGAGGACAATGGTTACGAGCAGCTTTCGGCGGACGTCGTCAAATATATGGAGGACACCTATCCGGATCTGAAAAAGACGTTTAAAGTGAATGCAAGGCGTGCGAGAAAGAATTATCCGATGGATTCGATGGAACTGAATCGGGAGCTCGGCGGCGTAATTTTAGATGCATTTTCCGAAATGAAGGTGGATGTGCATCATCCGGATATTTTACTGACAGTAGAAATCAGGGAGAAAATTTATATTTATTCAGAAATAATCCCGGGACCGGGCGGCATGCCGGTCGGTACAAATGGAAAAGCGATGTTGCTGCTGTCGGGGGGCATTGATTCTCCGGTAGCCGGCTATATGATTTCCAAGAGAGGTGTCAAGCTGGATGCGGTTTACTTTCATGCTCCGCCGTATACGAGCGAACGCGCAAAGCAGAAGGTTGTAGATTTGGCAAAAATTGTATCAAAGTACGCGGGAACGATTTATCTGCACGTGATTAATTTTACGGATATTCAGCTCTATATTTATGAAAAATGCCCACATGAGGAGCTGACGATTATTATGCGCCGTTACATGATGAAAATTGCGGAGCACATTGCGAATGAAACGGACTGCCTTGGACTGATTACGGGTGAGAGCATCGGGCAGGTGGCCAGTCAGACAATGCAGTCGCTTGCGGCGACGAACGAGGTATGTACGATGCCGGTGTATAGACCGCTCATCGGCTTTGATAAGCAGGAAATTGTCACAATATCCGAGAAGATTGGAACCTACGAAACCTCGATCCAGCCATTTGAAGACTGCTGTACGATCTTTGTCGCAAAGCATCCGGTTACGAAGCCGAATATTAATATTATTAAGCGTTCCGAACGCAATCTTGAGGAGCAGATAGACGAGCTGTTTAAAAAAGCGATGGAAACGGAAGAGCTGATTATTGTGGAATAACAGGATAGGAGCAGATGGAAAAGTTGCGGATCAAAAAAGCAGAAAAAAGGGTGAAG
>CAZBRY010000018.1:0-18407 GCA_964494285.1 uncultured Lachnospiraceae bacterium | reverse complement strand
TGCCATGGCTTTTTCATCCCCTTATTCGGTAATAGCGGTCGGCTTTATGATGAGTTTTTCCATTTTGGGTACCGCCGCAATCAGTTTTTTCGTATAATCCTCTTTGGGTAACAAAAAAACTTCCTCCACGTTGCCCTGCTCCACAATCCTTCCCTGATACATGACAAGGACACGGCTGCAAAGCTTCTTGACAAGACTCAAATCATGAGAAATAAATAAAATCGAAGTGCGGTACGTCCGATTGAACTTTTTTAACAATTCAACAATTTGCGCCTGAATTGTCACATCCAGAGCCGTCGTCGGTTCGTCCGCAATCAGTATTTTGGGGTGGCAGATAAGCGCCGCCGCAATCATCACACGCTGCCTCATACCACCGGACAGCTCATGCGGATATTTCCCATAAAGCTTCTCAGGCTCAGTCAGCTCTACTTCCTTTAGTATTTCTATTACACGCTTATATCGTTCCTCTTTTGTAAGCTTCGTATGAAGCCGCAGGCTTTCCTCCACCTGCCATCCAATCTTTTTCACCGGATTGAGCGAAGTCATTGGCTCTTGAAACACCATGCTGATTTCTTTTCCCTGATAGGAACGAAGCGTTTCCCTTGAGCATGTTAGCAGCTCCACACCATCAAATAGTATTTGACCGCTTTTCTTCATATCTTTTCTTGGCAGCAGTCCGGCAACCGCAAGCGCGGACATCGTTTTGCCAGAGCCTGATTCCCCAACAATCCCGACAATTTCTCCTTCTTCCATGTGTAAGTTGAAATCATAAACAACAGTTTCAGGAATGATATGATCGCGAAATTCAATATTTAAGTCAATGATATCCAGCATCTATCTTCCTCCTATCACCCCGCAAAATCCTTTAGACCCTCACTTAAAAGAGCAAAGCCCAGAATCATCAGCACAATCATCAATCCCGGGAACATCGCATACATCGGTGCGGCAAATAAAAACGCCTGTGCCTCCGAAAGCATTCGGCCAAGACTGGTATCCGGCGGCTGCACACCTATTCCCAAAAAGCTCATGCCTGCTTCCGCAAGCACCGCATTATTAAATCCGATCACTATAGAAGAAAGTACTACCGGCACCGTATTCGGCAAAATGTGCACAAACATGATCCGCAGATTCTTCACGCCCATCAGGCGTGCACTTCGCACATAATCAAGATTTTTACAACGCATGAATTCCCCCCGGACAATGCGTGCATAGCTGGGAATAAAAACGATGCCGAGCGCAATCATAACATTGTATTTTCCGCTTCCCATAACACTAATAAACACAAGTGCCAGAAGGATACTCGGAAATGCGAGCACCGCATCATTAAACCGCATCAATATTTCATCCAGAACGCCGCCGTAATAGCCCGTCAGCGCACCAATCAGTGTCCCAAAAAATACACCAATCGCAACGGTGCCAAATGCGACAAGCAGCGTCGTTTTCATGCCCTCCAGTATTCGACTGAAAATATCCCTGCCGAAATTATCACAGCCCATCCAATGCCTCCAGGAAACACCGGCAAACTTCTCTGTCGCATTCATTGCATCCGGGTCATAAGGCGTATAAAAAGACCCAAGTATCACAAGTAATGTTATAACAGTTGTTATTATCCCGCCAATCAGCAGATTATTATTATTATTATTATTTAACGTTTGTTTCTTTTTCTTATTCATCGCCTGCTCCGCTCCGCTTTAGTTTCCTCGCATTCTTGGATCAATTGCCTGATACAGAATATCCACGAGAAAGTTAATAATAATTACAATAAATGCAATCATCGCGATTATGGACTGTACAACCGGGTAGTCTCTGTTGTAAATGGAGGTGATCAGCATTCTTCCGATGCCCGGAATGGAAAACACCTGCTCCACAATCAAACTCCCCGCCACGATATCTGCAAGCGTCATGCCCAAAAATGTAATAACCGGATTCAGCGCGTTTTTGAGCACATGCCGATAAAGCACCTCGCCCGTTGAATTCCCACGGCTATAGGCTGTCCTTACATAATCCAGCTTTGCTTCCTTTAAAACAGAGGTTTTTAAGAGTTTTGTATTCATAGCCGCTTTGGGCAACGCAATTGCCATCGCCGGAAACAATAAATAACCAAGGAAGCCAAGCATATCCGATGTATAGGACACGTAACCGCCGGGCGTAAAAAGTCGCAGTGACAAGCCAAATACATATGTGACCAAAATTCCGATAAAAAACGGCGGAACCGCCATTGTTACCTGATTCAAAATATCAAGTGTTTTTGAAAAAATACTATCCTCATACTTCGCCGCTTGAATACCGAGGGGAATTGAAAATAGAATAATCAGCAAAAATGATATCACCGTCAGCGTAATGGTAATTGGCAGCTTTCCCGCAAGCATCGATCGAACGGAAATCCCATAAGAATAAGAGATTCCCATATCTCCAAAGAAAAATGATTTTAACCATTCCGCATATCGAACAAACAACGGTCTGTTTAATCCAAGCTGCTCCCTTAGCGCCTCCACCTTTTGGGGCGTTGCGCTCGTGCCGAGCATATGGACAGCCGGATCCCCCGGTATCACTTGAAAGGCAAGGAAAACGAGAAAAGAAACAATCAGAACAGTTAGGAACGTCGTCCCAAGCTTTTTCAGTAAATATCTCATTTTCTCGCCTCCCTTCTTTTCTAAATTCTATTATTTCATATATATTTTGGAAATATCCTGTACATAAAGCGGATAAAAGGTATAACCGTCAAATCTTTCATTCAGCACGACAAACTCCGCCATATCCTGAATATAAACGTTTGCGGCATCCTCCGCAAGGATCCGCTCCATTTTTTTATAAAGCTCCGTCTGCTTTTCATCATCCGAAGATGCGATAACCTGCTCATACAACGCATCATAATCCGCATTAGAGTAGTTCGTAAAATTGTTGCCGGCAAAAGACGTAAAGCGCTCTAAAAGCGCCCGCGCTGTCATAGCCGAGGCATCTACGCCAACAACTGTAGATTCATAGTTCCTGTCGCTGTAGACATCACTCAGCCACGAATTCCACTCGACAAGCTTTATCGTCGCACGGATGCCTGCCTCCTTAAGCTGCTCCACAAGCACCTGCGCCGTATCGATATGCGGTTGATAATTAGAAGGCACAGTAATCGTCATATCAAATCCATCCGGATAACCGGCCTCTGTTAAAAGCTCTTTGGCTTTTTTTACATCGTGCGGATAGGTATCGCTTAACTCTTCAATATAATACTTCTTAAATGCCGGAAACATACTGCTTCCGATCGGTGTGCCTTTTCCGTCTGCCGTAAGGGCAAGCAGCTGTTCAACATCAACCGCATAACACATTGCCTGTCTGACCTTCGCATCGTCAAATGGTTTTACCGCATTGTTTAAATACAGCGCCTGTACGAGATTCATCGTCCCCTCCATTACATGGAAGCCCTCTCCGAGCTGGGATACCTGCGTTGTCGTCAAACGTGCATACATGTCAATGGAGCCACCCCTAAGATCCATTACAATCATATCCGCATTGGACTCTATCTTAAACGTAACATGCTCGATATGGGCTGATTCTCCCCAATAGTCCGCAAATCGCTCCATCACAATGTTCTCCTGCGGAGATCGGGAAACATAGCGATATGGTCCCGTTCCAATCGGGTTCGTATCTGATGATAAGTTATCCTTAGGTATAATCGCCAAATAGGCCGGAAAGTCAGAATCGGCCTGAGATAATACAATCTCCACCTCCTGCTCCGATACAATATTTACGCTTTCAATTAATGAAAATACCGCTATTAACGGCTCTTCTCCCGTCATACCGGCACTTTTTTCGATACTGTATTTTACATCCTCTGCCGTAACGGAATTCCCATTATGAAACTTGACGCCCTCTCTCAAGGTAAAGGTATAGGTTTTTCCATCCTCTGAAACGTCATACTTAGCTGCTACGGCCGGATTGATATTTCCATCTGAATCAGGCTTTAATAAGCCCTCAAATACATTGAATAATACCTCTTTAGTTCCTGCCGCAACTGATTTGTGTGGGTCAAGACTGTCTTCTAGATCTTGTGGTATTCCTACAATTATCTGCGAAGAATTACCGGACTTACCGCCTGTGCATCCGCTCAGTGCAATAGCCAGCGTCAGTAACACGCACACAGAAAGAATACCTCTCATTCTTTTCCTGTTCATGTGTTAGCTCCTCTTCTTTCCTTATAAAGTTTGTTTGTCACCTAATTGATCCATGGATTTTACTAGTGGTAACTTCAATATTGTATAAAAAAACCAACTAAATTGCAACATTTTTATGCAACGTACGAAAAAAAATACAGTGCCGCCTTTTGAGCCGCACTGCATTCACCTTTATATTATTATTTATCAAGAACCTTTTTTAATTCGTCCATAAACGTGCTAATATCCTTAAACTCCCTGTACACGGAAGCAAAACGCACATAGGCAACCGCCTCCAGATCCTTTAATTTATCCATGACAAGCTCGCCGATTACCGCGCTTGGAATTTCTTTGTCCTCGTAATTGAATACTTCTGTTTCCACCTCATCCACAAGCTGACTGATCTGCGCTGCGGACACTGGACGCTTATGGCATGCGCGCAATACGCCTGCCTCTATCTTGGAACGGTCATAGGCCTCTCTGTTGTTATCCTTCTTAATAACGATCAGCGGAATCGTTTCTATCTTCTCATAGGTCGTAAACCGCTTGTCGCATTCATCGCAGACACGACGGCGCCTGATGGAATTATTATCCTCCGCCGGACGGCTGTCGATAACACGCGTATTCTCATGGCCGCAAAATGGACACTTCATAAACCTTTATCCCCCTCATTTTTCATTAGTTCCACTACAAAATCCATTATAGTCAAATTTTTGCATTATGTCAACTGGGATCTTTCAAGGTTTGCAGAAGTCCATTCAAAGACTTTCTCAATCTGGCAACTCCACAAGAATGATATCGGGACCAATCTGCTTTAATTGACAGAACGGAATAATATATTCCTTTTTTTCTCCAAACAGGTTCATAAAAAAACATCGTTTGGCAGGAACAATGACGCTTTTTAAGCATCCGTTGCACATATCGAGTTCCAAATCATTAATATATCCAAGCTTTTTACAGGTTTTAATATTGACAACTTCTTTTTCTTCTAATTCAGAAAGACGCATAACGACAGCTCCTTCATTATTTTCTGCTTATTTCAATATATGCAGTCTGCTGTAGTCTGTGACAAAAATCCGTGTCAAAAAAAATTGTCCTGCTTCCATATGCCGGCCTCATAACGGCTGTTCAGATAAGAAAGCACTTGCTCGTAGCCTTCTTCGCTGAAATCAAATTCTGCCTCGGACATCTGCTCCTCATCTGTCTTTTCATAGCAAAAGGGCTCAGGCCAAACATGTATCCAAAATTTCGTCCCTGTCTCCGTGTCCTTTTTCTGAATACGATAACGCATTCCTTTTAAACTTCCCGTATATGCTTTTCCTTTTTTGTAATGTTGAAAGGAAAGAATCTGACTACTGTCAATCATTTACTCACTTCTTTACTGTTTATTTTTGCTTCTGATAGTATACCACGTAAAGCCTAGGCTGTCAGGTAGTTACGCATGAGACGCAATGCATTTTTTTCAAGACGGCTCACCTGAGCCTGGGAAATCCCGATAAAATCCGCCACCTCCATCTGTGTCTTTCCTTCAAAAAAACGCAGCCGAATAATTTCATTTTCTCGCTTATTCAGACGCTTCATGGCCTCTGTCAGCGACAACTCCTCAATCCAGTTTTCTTCTTTATTCTTTTTGTCACTGATTTGATCCATAACATAGAGCGTATCCCCACCTTCAGTAAAAACCGGTTCATATAAGCTCATAGGACTTTGCAGCGCATCCAGCGCATAAACGACATCCTCCTTCGGCAATCCGATTTCCTCCGCAATTTCCATCATGGTCGGCTCCCGCAAATTCTTCTTTGTCAAACCCTCTCTGGCATAAATCGCCTTGTAAGCCGTATCCTTTAAGGAGCGGCTGACGCGAATCGAGTTATTGTCTCTTAGAAAACGCCGAATTTCTCCGATGATCATCGGAACGGCATAAGTGGAAAATTTTACGTTTAATGTAGAATCGAAATTATCGATGGCCTTAATCAATCCGATACAGCCGATTTGAAACAGATCGTCCACGTTTTCATTGCTGCTCGAAAAACGCTTAATGACGCTTAATACAAGCCTTAGATTTCCTTTGATAAACTCTTCTCTCGCCTCTAAGTCTCCCGCTTTGATGCGTTCAAACAGGACTTCCTTTTCCTGATTCTTTAGTAGTGGCAGCTTTGCCGTGTTGACACCGCAGATTTCTACTTTTCCCTGAGGCATTTTTGCTTCCTCCTCGTAAATGATTTTCTTTGGAACTATACATAAAATCATTTACGAATTGAAGCAAAAATATACATCAAAACAAGCTTAATCTTTACCTTATCCTTGAAAGAGCCTCATTGGCAAAACGTCCGATCGCAGCAAAGTCTTCACTGTCCGGATGCAACATCGCTTCGTCAAAATTGCGCAGCAGACGCTTTGCACATTCCTGCTGACAATCGGCTGCAAGCAACGCCTCATACTTTTTACGCACCTGAATCGGCATCTTGCCTTGGCAAAGAAAACAGCCCAAATATTGATTATCCTCAGGAAGCCATACCCTTACCCTGTTTTCGATATCCTTAAAATAGTCGTCCTGGTTGCCCATGCCACATGTGCCAAACAGTGCAACATACTTCCCTTGCAGACTGGAAAGAAAATCAATCACCTCCATACTGCAGCTTCCTCTATCCGTCCAGAAGCCAACAAAATAAATATCTGCCTGCTCCGCATCCGTGCTCTCACACAACTCCTGTATTTCCTTCTCATCCCATACAAGCCGCTCATAAAGCTCCTTCGCAAGCGCCCTTGTATTTCCCGTCTCACTTTTAAATACAATTTCACACTTCATTCTGAACCACCGCTCTTTCTAAATCGCGAACCAAATACTAGTTTTATAGTAATGCATGGTCAGTGAAAGTTCAAATGAAGTTTTCATAATATCTATAAATTTTATATAAAAAGACTGATTTCTTTTCTCAACCGTTTCATGATTTTCTTTTCAAGCCTTGATATATAGGATTGGGAAATGCCGAGCAGTGTCGCGACCTCCTTTTGTGTCATTTCCTCCCCTTCCGCCGATTCCAGACCGAAGCGCAGATTTACAATCATGCGTTCCCTGTCAGAAAGGGTATCAATCGCTCTAACCAGCAGTTTCTTTTCTACCTCGCTTTCGATATCACGGTAAATGATATCTTCCTCTGTCCCGAGAATATCCGAAAGCAGCAGTTCATTTCCGTCCCAATCCACGTTCAGTGGCTCATCAATTGATACCTCCAGCCTTGTCTTGCTGTTTCTGCGTAAATACATCAATATTTCATTTTCAATACAACGCGAAGCATAGGTGGCCAGCTTAATATTTTTGTGGCTGTCAAATGTATTAATTGCCTTAATCAGACCGATAGAGCCAATTGATATCAAATCCTCCACACCGACGCCGGTATTGTCAAATTTCTTAGCGATGTACACAACAAGGCGAAGATTATGTTCAATAAGTGTGTTCTTTGCTTCTCTGTCATATTCTGTTCCTAAATCATTGATCACTTCAATCTCTTCGCACGGCTCCAACGGCGGCGGCAGAACCTCTGCTCCGCCTATGTAGTGAATTTCCCCCTGTTCCCTTGGAAGCTTAAAGATTCCCGGTATCCTCGATACCATCTTAAACCTGAAATTTCCGGGCATTGCCAATCTGAAAATCATTACTACTCCTCCTCGCATTATCTAATGTCATTGTTCCTTTACTCCTCAACAAAATAAAAGCGGGCTGAGAAGCATTTCGTATTCCTTTCCGGCACTTACTGGATCATTTGCAATCCCGATGATCGGTCTTAGCACCTCCCGTCTCTCATTTTCATATACAAGTTCCATCCTATCTGCCGTAAATCCATATAAAATACCGTTTGATGTCCCAACCGCCCTGTAAGGAATTAAAAGAAGTCCCTCCTGTTCCAGAAAAATCCGACTCGCAAAGTTCTTATCTAAAATACTGACCGGTTTTCCGCTGACAGGCTCACGCAGGCTGTTTCCCGTATCCAGAAGACCTTTTACGCACAGGGTCAGTTCCTGAAGCTGCAGCCGCACCTCATAAAGCTGTGCATGAATGCGGCGTTTTTCCTTCAGTCGTCCTGCAAAATACCGGATCAAACGATAGGAAATGCCGGAAATGACCATTGTATTTAAAATACCGAGTGTCCCTGTCATCCCCAAAAGGGGAACGGCTAGCATCCATTCCAGAATACCGCCAAATAGAAAGGAAAGCATCTGCATGGTCACAAGCCTCCAAAGCAGTACTCTCATGCCGCAAAAGGGAAACGCAAGCAGTGCACCCAGAAAACAGAAGCCCGCCTGCAGAATAAGCAGTCCGATACCGTTTTCAAATCGTATGTAACAAATTGCGGCGCTGTTTAACGCCGCAAGAACGGCAGCGGATAACAGCATTCGAAAACGGCTGTATTTGTATTTCTGTATGAAAGCAGTCAGGCAGAGCAGTAAAAAGTTCATCCAGAAGTTTATATAGAACAGCACATCCCAATAGATCTCGTAATACACCGCTCACCTCCGAATAAAAAATCTGTTTTATGCAATAGCATGCTTCAAGAATTTTTATTGCACAAAAAATGCCATACAGCACAGAAGGATTTGTACTTCTGTCCGTATGGCATTAGTATACAAGAACTCAATTAAAATATTTGTCAAATCATAGTCCGCATCAAACAATAACTCTCATTATTTTTTCAGGAAATCGGGAATCTTAATCGACTTCACTTCGACCTTGCTTTCAAGCGGAGACTGTGGCCGCTGAATCCCCTGCAATGGAGATACTTGACGCTGTGTCGGCGCGGATGGCGTCGGAATCGGTTGCCCCTGTGCCGGCGTCGGCATCGGCATCGGCTGCTGCATCTGGTTCATCGGTTGCTGCATGTTTTGGTATCCGGTGTTCATCGGCTGCTGCCCATACATATCCTGCCTGCCTTGCATCTGCATATTGCTCTGCTGCATTTGGTTCATTCCGTTATTCATACCATTGTTCATGCCACCCTGCTGCATCTGCATTCCTGTGCCTGAACCAGGGGATACCAACTGTCTTCTCTGGTATGTGGAAGACTGTACATACCTTCCCATCCCCATCTGTGCCTGTCCGCCCGCATGAACCGAGCTTTCATCAAGCCCCGTCGCAATAACTGTCACCGTACACGTATCCGGATCCTTATCATCACACATCGCACCCATAATGAGGTTGACATCATCACCGGTCAGATCGCGTACAAACGAAACAGCATCGTCCGCATCAAGCAATGTGATTTCACCGGAGATATTAACGATCACATGAGACGCACCCTGAATCGTCGTCTCAAGCAACGGACTGTTGACCGCCTGCTTTACCGCCTCAATCGCCTTATCATCACCCTTGGCAACACCGATACCAATATGAGCAATACCCTTGTTTTCCATGACCGTACGCACATCGGCGAAGTCCAGATTGATCAGCGCCGGAACATTAATCAGATCCGTAATACCGCGGACTGCCTGCTGCAATACCTCATCCGCCTTTTTCAAGGCATCCGGCATTGTCGTTCGTCTATCTACAATTTCAAGCAGCTTATCATTTGGTATCACAATAAGCGTGTCCACATTTTGCCTTAACTTTTCAATACCGCCTTCGGCATTGGTCATGCGAGTCTTCGCTTCAAAGCGGAATGGCTTTGTCACTACACCGACCGTCAACGCACCCTGTTCCTTTGCAATTTTCGCTATAACAGGCGCCGCTCCCGTACCAGTGCCACCGCCCATACCACATGTCACAAATACCATATGGGCGCCCCTGATCGCGTTAGAAATATCATCTGAGCTTTCCTCCGCAGCCTTTTCCCCTATTTCCGGCTGCGCACCTGCGCCCAAACCCTGTGTAAGCTTGTCTCCTATTTGAAGAAGTCTTGGTGATTTACAAAGCTGCAATGCCTGCTTATCTGTATTGATCCCAAGGAATTCCACTCCTCCGATCCGCTCTTCTATCATTCTATTAACTGCGTTATTGCCGGCACCGCCTACCCCTACGACTAATATCTTTGCTGCTGCATCGACATCATTATTTTTAATTTCCAGCAAGGTCTACTCCTCCTTCAAAGTACATCTCCAAACTCATATACTTTATCATATAATTTTTTTTTGAATTTATCAATACTTTTTTGAATTGTTTACAATTTTTCCTTATAATTTTAGGCTTTTCTATTGATTTTTTTTGATTTTTAATAAAAATCCACCATTTTAGTCTTTTTCAAACGTAAATTTCCCTCCTTCTCCCGTATAATTTTCCATGCGCATCACGCCAGAGGAACCATCCAGCTTAGGAACCAAAAAACGAAGCCGGTTAATTTTCTCGTCTATATAATCGCTTGTCCCTATATAAACTCTCGCTTTCCCGAAGTACAGTGTGATCTTCTGATCCGCGTCAAAATAAATCCGATCCGTAGATATTTCATACTTCGTAAGCAGTTGTGTAATATTCAAAATCAACTTAAAAATTGCGTCATTCTCTATTGGCAGCTTTTCATGAAGCATGACATAGTCAAACTTCAGTCCTGTCACAAATGGAATACCCTCCATCTGCTTCGTGGAGCTTTCCACGACAATGCCGTCCTTATCAAAATAAAGATAATGTCCAAGATACTCCACATAACCCGCGACAGCCTTCTCATAGACTTGTATTTTTACTGCCTGGGGAGACAAAAGCTCCACATCCATCTGCTCAATAAACGGGATGGAATCAACGCTTTTGTTACGATATTTCAAATATAAATAAATCGAATTATGTCCATATCTGCCGGACATAATAAAATCCGTAATTTCCTTATCCGTATAATGCTCATTTCCGACTACAGTCACAGACGTAATCGTAAACTTATTTTTCACAATTAAAACGCCTGTACAAACGAGCACAAACAGCAGCATAAAGATGATGAAAACCTTTAGTATTTTAGACCTAGGCTGACTGCCGTATTCAGAAGCCATACGTTATCCCCTTATATTTCCTCCGAGACTTCTTAAGTCTCTCCCTATATTTTCGTAACCGCGCCGAATGTAATACTGGTTATGAACCGTCGTCACACCTTCCGCAGCCAGTCCGGCAACCGCCAGCGCCGCCCCGCCCCGCAGCTCCTTCGCATATACATCCGTACCAAAAAGCTTTGGCACACCGGTTAAAAATGCAGTTTTTCCGGAACTGTCAATCTGAATGTCCGCACCCATATGCCGCAAATCTTCTGCAGTGCGGAATCTCGCATCAAAAATTTCTTCCCTTACAACACTTTTCCCTTCAGCCAGAGAAAGCGCGGACAACAAAACAGACTGCAAATCAGTCGGAAATCCCGGATATTCCTTTGTCTCTATATAAGGGAGCGCATAAATTCCATTTCTTGCATCAATAACAAGCGAACCCGACTCCTCTTTCACGGTGATTCCCATTTCTCTTGCGGCAGAAAGCACGCCGGCAAGCTGCCCGATCGGAGAGTCTTTTAAAATTGCTGTTCCTTTTGTCGCTGCCACCGCAAATAAATAAGTACCGGCAACAATTCTGTCAGGTATAATTTCATAAACAGTTTCCTTTAGGCTGCTTACGCCGTTGATGGTAAGTTGATCGGTACCTATCCCCGAAATATCTGCCCCTGCATTTTTCAGAAACAGGCAAAGCTCCATGATTTCCGGCTCCTTTGCAGCCCCTGTAATATGGGTCGTTCCTTCGGCAAGCACAGCCGCAAGCACCGCATTTTCTGTCGCGCCTACGCTGTTTTTTTGAAACCGTACCTTTGCACCGGTCAATCTATCCACCGATGCGTAAAGCCGGCTTTCTTCCGTCTCTATGACAACGCCCATCTGCGTAAGCGCATGCAGATGCATCTCGATTGGACGATCTCCTATGACACACCCACCCGGATACGGCATTTCTGCGCTCTTTTTCCTGCTAAGCAGCGAGCCGAGCAGGGTGATGGAGGATCGCATCTTATTGGCATAGTTTTTTGGAATAACGCTGCCCGTGATGTTGGAAGCATCAATGCGAAGGACATGCATATTCTCCCAACTTACAACACAGCCGAGAGATTCCAATATTTGTATCATATAAGTAATATCAATAATGCGGGGACAGTTATACAGCACCGTAGTCCCTTCGATCAATACTGACGCCGCAAGGATCGGCAGCGCGGTATTTTTGGAGCCTTGTATTTGCACCTCTCCATATAGCGGAATACCGCCTGTGATTTCAAATGACCCCAACTGATTTCCTCCAACTGCTGCACACTCATAACAGTATATGTAGGAAAAATCAATTTTGCCACTTATTTTTCAAGCTTGATGCTTCTCGAAACGCTTAAAACAAGCCCGATCTCAATTAGAAGGAACACAATTGAAGAACCACCATAGCTGATAAACGGCAGTGTGATGCCAGTATTTGGGATAGAATTTGTCACAACCGCAATATTTAAAATGACCTGAATCGAAATATGAGCCATGACACCCACAACAAGTAACGCACCAAACAAATCCTGCGCATTGTTAGCAATAACCATGAAACGCCAAATCAATAAAAGAAACAGCATAATGATTGCCACTGCCCCAAACAAACCCAATTCCTCACAAATGATTGAAAATACCATATCGTTCTGCGCCTCGGGAAGAAATCCGAGTTTCTGCATACTTTGTCCAAGCCCCTTTCCAAATATATCGCCGGAGCCGATCGCATATAACGCCTGCAGCGTCTGAAAGCCTTTTGTACTCGCATAGGCTTCCGGGTTCAGCCATGCCTTTATACGGGCGAACCGGTAGGATAAATCCTCCGGAATGATGCCCTTATCGACTGCCATAACAATGAGAAATGCGAACAGACCAACACCGATCGCCGCCAAAATATATTCCATATAATTCGGTGTCGCCACAAATAGCATCATAAATACGATGCCGAAGATGATAATCGCAGAACTCAAATTTTCCGTAATAATAAGCACCATTCCCGAAATTGGGACTGCCCACAAAACCGTAAATGAAAATCCCTTTTTCGTCTGGATCCGTTTTCCCATCTTACACACAAGGCTCGCAAAAAAAATAATCATGCCGACCTTGGCAACCTCGGCAGGCTGCAGCGATAAACCGAGATCCAGCCATCTTCTGGCACCGTTTGCCTCGTAGCCGAGCGGCGTTAAAACAAGCAGAATTAAAATGGCCGAAACAATATAGGCTGCCATTGCAAACCGTTCCCATATATGATAATCGACCATCATCGTAACAAACATAACAACAATGCCAATGACCGTTGCCTGCATCTGTTTTTCCAAATAATAGGTCGATTTTCCAAACTTTAAATTGGCCTCATAGGAACTGACACTGTAAAGCATGACAAGTCCAAAGCATAATAAAAAAATGACAATAAACAGCAGTGTATAGTCAAAGAAAAACCGTGATCGATTCCGTTTTTTACCGTTTCGCTCAGATGTCATAATTTTCTAACAAGCTCCTTAAATAAATCCCCGCGCTCTTCATAATTTTCAAACATGCCCCAGCTTGCGCACGCCGGAGACAGCAAAACCGCATCACCTGATTCCGTATATTCCGCACAAATATGAACTGCTTCCTCAAGGCTGCCCGCAAACACATAATCGAAAAAGCCATGCATATCCGCACATGCCGCAATTTTTTCAGCCGTTGCACCAATCAGCACAAGCTTTTTTACCTTACCGTCAAATGCCTCTATCCATTCGTCATAGTTTGCATCCTTATCATATCCTCCGCCAATCAGACACGTTTTTCGCGTCATCGCCTGAATGCCCTTGATCGCAGCATCCACATTCGTCGCCTTAGAATCGTTATAGTAGAAGACTGCGTCCTTCTCCTCCACAAATTCAATTCTATGCGCCACCGCTTGAAATCTTTTAACTGAAGCCACAATGTTTGCAAGCGGTATGCCGAATGCATATGCCATCCCGATCGCCGCCATCGCATTTTCAATATTATGCTTCCCGATAATAGGAAGTTCCGATATGGCAAGTAATTCTGTTTCCTCATTCGCTTCCTTCATACAGATTACACCGTCATCGAGGTAAAGGCCCTCCTTGAGACGCCTTGCAGAACTGAAATAAACAGGCATCGCACTCGTTACAGTGCCAAATTTCCTTGTCAGAGGATCCTCATAGTTTAACACAATCGTATTGTCTTTTGTCTGATTCTTTGCAATCTTCTCTTTCTCGGCAACATATTGATCCATCGTATGATGCCTGTTTAAATGATCGGGCGTAATATTTAAAATCGCACTGACATTTGGATGAAACCGCTCAATTGTTTCAAGCTGAAAGCTACTGATCTCAGCAACAGTAACCGACTCTTTCGTCGAATCAAGTACCGTTTCGGTGTAAGGACTCCCGATATTACCGACCACGAACACCGTTTCAAAATAATCCTGCATAATCGCACCCAGCAGAGCCGTCGTCGTCGTTTTGCCGTTCGTCCCCGTCACAGCCAGCAGCCGTCCTTTTTCGTATGTATAAGCCAGTTCGATCTCTCCTGATATTTTTATACCGCGTTTACGAAATTCGGTAACAAATGCGGAATCAATCGGAACCCCAGGACTTAATATAAGCATTTCAATCTGCCGGGATACCTCAATGGGAAGACTTCCCGTATAGATTTCCACCGGCATATTCTCCGGAAGCTTTTTGCAAATCTCCTCTGCCGACAGCTTTTCGTTTGAGTCAAACAGCACCGGCGTTTTGCCCAAACGTACCAAAAGCTCCGCTGCGCTGATGCCGCTGAGTCCGCTTCCTATAACAAGTATTTTACCCATGTTCTTATCCTCTTTACCTTTAATAAGCCAAAAAGCCAATCAGGCATAAAATGGCCGTAACAATCGCAAATACCGCAACAACACGCGTCTCTGACCAGCCGCACAGTTCAAAATGATGATGAATCGGTGCCATTTTGAAAATGCGTTTGCCGCCTGAAAGTTTGAAATAACCCACTTGAATGATAACAGAAAGCACCTCTGCCAAATAGATGAACGCAACAATGAGAATATATAATGGCATTTGCAACATATACGCGCACGCCACCACAAAACCGCCAAGCGCAAGCGAACCGGTGTCTCCCATAAATACACTGGCCGGATGCACATTGAACAATAAAAAGCCCAGTAGCGCGCCGACAACCGCAAGCGTAATCGGCTCAATTCCACTCTGCGTCGTGAGCGCCAGTACGGAAAAAAAGGTCGCAATCAATACGGTGACGCTGGATGCAAGCCCATCCAAACCATCTGTGAAATTTGCGCCGTTCACCGTACCAAGAACCGCAATAAACAAAACCAAAATCGACAGCCATCCCGCGTTCCAGTAAAGACCATTCGAAAATGGAATGCGCATCGCCAGGCTGACACCTGCGATATTTACCATATAATAAGCAAAAATACATGTCACAATAAACTGGAGCAGCATTTTCTGCCATGCACTTAAGCCCTTTGAACGCTTTAACACAACCTTGATATAATCATCAATAAACCCAATCAGTCCAAAACCAACTGTCATAAACAGCACCGGTATCACCCTCGGATAATCCTTTATATACAATAAAGAAGTAATGACAATACCGCAAAGGATGATGATTCCCCCCATCGTCGGGGTTCCGTTTTTTTTCAGATGGCTCTGCGGACCGTCATCGCGCACAGTCTGACCAATTTTTAATTTTCGAAGATACGGTATCAAAAACGGACTTAAGATGACGCTGATCGCAAACGCAATAATGACCGCCGCAAAAACCGATTTTTCCATTTCTATTCTCCCTCTCTTTGGTCAACATTTGGTAGGAAATTCTTCTTTTCCAAAAATACTATACAAAGTTTAGTATAAGTCTTTTTTTCTATTTTATCAATGTTTTTATTCCTTAGTGCTTTCACTCAGCGCTTTCCGGCTTTGTGCGAGGGACTCCCAAATAAGGAAGAATATTCTCATACAACTCCTTTACACGCGGTGCGGCAATCGTTCCTCCATAATAAATCCCCTGCGGATTATGTATAACCAACAACGCGATAACCTGTGGATCCTCCGCCGGAGAAAAGCCAATAAATGAGGAAATATATTTATTGCTGCTTCTTGGCAGTGTCTGGCTCGTCGCTGTTTTTCCCCCGACCGTATAGCCGTCAAGTGCCGCATTTTTACCTGTCCCCTCCGACACAACCTTTTCTAGCACATAGCGCAGTGTTTCCGTAGTCTCCTTTGAAATGATATGTGCTGTCGTATCATAGGTGAATTCCTTAACCTTTTTCTCGTCTTCATCATAAACCGCCATACCGAAATGCGGTGTGACACGCGTGCCGCCGTTGACAAGAGAACTGACTGTTGTTACAAGTTGGATCGGCGTAATCTGAAATGATTGTCCGAACGATATGGTCGCCAGCTCCACAAGTCCTATATCTTCTTTTTTATGCATGATTGTTCCCGCCTCGCCAGGCAGATCAATTCCTGTTTTTTTTAAAAGCCCAAACTGTTCAAAATAGTCATAAAAGCTTTCCGCACCAATCCGCAGTCCAACAGAAATAAAGACGGGATTACAAGAGTTTTTTGCACCTTCTAAAAATGTTTCCGCACCGTGCCCGATTACTTTATGGCATTTGATTCTTCGATCCTCAACAATGATAAAGCCCGGACAGCTAAAATGATCATCAATCGTAACGACTCCCTTTTCAAAGGCAGCGGCGGCCGTAATAATCTTAAAGGTGGAGCCGGGCTCATAGGTATCGTTCAGGCAGCCGTTTCTCCACATTTTATTCAGAAGATCCTGTTCGGATACCGCATTGGAAGAAACGGAATACTGCGTAAACACATTGTTTGTCAGCGTATAAGGATTGTTTAAATCAAATTCAGGAACATTGACCATCGCATAAATCTCTCCATTTTTGGGATTCATTACGATTAACTCCACACTGTCCGCATTTTTCTCCTGCAAGGCACGCATTGCAAGCTGTGTTGCGTATTCCTGAATATTTCTGTCCATGCTGATTTGAAGTGTCAGCCCCTCCTTCGGTTCCGTGCGGCGCTCTCCTGCCTCCGGAAGCTCCACACCACGGGCATCTGTCAACGTCAATATCTGTCCGTTCACTCCCTTTAAATATTCCTCGTAAACAACCTCAAGTCCGATAATTCCCTGATTGTCTCCTCCCGTAAAGCCGAGCACCTTGGAAGCCAACGACGAGTACGGATAATAACGCTTGTAATCCTCGTCGACCTTGATGCCCTCCAGTTCATAGGCGCGTATTTGATCCCCTAACTCTTTATCAACATTTGTCTTGATTCGCTCGATTGACGAGTATTTTTCCACACGCTTCCTTACCGTTTCTTCGGAAAGCCCTAATTCACGAGACAAAACCTCAATGACCCTCTCTGGGTCCTTAATTTGGTTGTGAATGACAGAAACCGTACAGACTGTTCTGTTTGTGGCAAGAACTTCTCCATTTCTGTCTACGATTTTGCCTCTGGCAGCCTTAATATCCCTCTCTCTCTCGTGTAGTTCGACAGCCTGCTCCGTATAATAACCGGATTGAAAGATCATGATGTAACAGAGCCTGCCGGTCAAAGCCAGCAGAGCGACCATACTAATTGCCATAAATACAAAAATTTTTTTACGATATGCAGTCTTATTTCTGATCATAACAGCAAAACACCTCGCGAAAGTCGAACTATGCGCTTTCATTTGCACATAGTAATCTAATACTAATTTATTATCGCTTCCGCAAGGTTATGAATCATTCTTTTATTCTAAGTCTGATACTGTACTGTCAATCGGCCTTCCTGTGTCAGGATCCAGCAGAATACCGCTGGAAGAATCAATCGCATAGCCGGTTTCGGGGTCAATCTGAATCGGATTTTCTTCTGCCGCTTTTTCCTCGGTGCCTTCTTCCGAATTTTCTTCCACGCTCTCTTCTATTTCCGGTGGTACCTCATTCTCGCTGACACTTTCGCCGG
The DNA here is from genome assembly GCA_964494285.1 of uncultured Lachnospiraceae bacterium. Lineage (GTDB taxonomy): Bacteria > Bacillota > Clostridia > Lachnospirales > Lachnospiraceae > JAEYFP01. Next base: position 313 of record CAZBRY010000018.1, on the reverse strand, counting down.
TTGAACCAACTGCAAAGTCAAGCTGCTTTTCTTCTAATTCGGCAATTTCCTCCTCCGACAGCTCCTCCGTCTGGAAAATATTCAGATAGCGCAGAACCTCTGTCAGAATATCCTTTGTGAGCAGGGTAGCATATCTCGCCGTCGCCTGCTCCGCCACATTCGGCTCGTCAATAACCGTATAGATTGCAATCTGTGGATTATCCGCAGGTGCAAAGCCAATAAATGACACCACGTAATTTCCCTGCTTACGTGGCAATTTCTCCGCTGTTCCCGTTTTTCCGCCGATCATATAGCCGGCCGGCCTTGCAGTTTT
>CAZBRY010000017.1:0-18428 GCA_964494285.1 uncultured Lachnospiraceae bacterium | reverse complement strand
CTCCGATTAGTTGACATCAAACGCCCAATTCTGACGATTCCAAATATTGCGATTCATCTGAACAAAGAGATCAATAAGGGCATCGAGCTGAATAAGCAGACAGATATGATCCCGATTGTGGGTATGCTCGAAAGTCAGTTGAATCAAGAAGGCGAAGAAAAGAACGGGAAAAAGAGCACATACTTTCTAGATTTTCTTGCAAAGGAGTTACAGGTAGCACCTTCGGATATTCTGGATTTTGAACTTTCGGTATATTGCGCCGAGCAAGGCTGTTTTCTCGGCGCCCAGCAGGACTTCGTATCGGCGCCGCGGCTTGATAATATGACGTCGGTGCAGGCGATACTGACGGGACTTTTGGAAACCGAACGTGAAGATGGTATCAATGTCGGGGCTTTTTTTGATCATGAGGAGATCGGCAGCAGGACAAAGCAGGGGGCAGGCTCTTTGCTACTGTCATTTGTGCTTGAGAGGCTGTATGATGCACTCGGCGGAAGCCATATGGATTTCCAGTCGGCAGTTGCGGGCGGTATGCTGCTTTCTACTGATGTCGGTCATGGTCTGCATCCCAATCAGGTGGCTAAGTACGACCCGATCAACAGGGCTTCTTTAAATAGCGGAGTATCTGTCAAAGAGGCGGCAGGGCAGTCCTATGCAACCGACTCAGAGGGAATCGCAATTATTGAGCAGATGCTTTTAAAGGAAGGGATTCCATATAAAAAGTTTGTGAATCGTTCGGATGGGACGAGCGGAAGCACGCTTGGTTCGATTGCCTCTACATTGTTGCCGATGCTTGTCATTGATGTGGGTGTGCCCCTTTTGGCCATGCATTCTGCGCGGGAGCTGATGGGAAGTCGGGATCAAAAGGCGCTTACGGATCTGCTTAGATGCTTCTATAAAATCGTATAATTATTTCATAAAAATATAATTTACCCCTTTTCAAATGCGGTAGAAAATGCTATTATATATAGTAATCAAAACTACATATATCAATTAATCGAAAAAGGAAGTATTAGGATGAAATACAAAATTGTGTTGGACAGTTGTGGAGAATTACCCGAAGAACGAAAGAAAGACCAGCGGTTTGCCCATGTTCCCCTGACGTTACAGGTGGGCGAAGATTTTATCATTGATGATGAAAGCTTTGATCAGGCGGAATTTTTGAGAAAGGTCGCAGCTTGTCCGGAATGCCCGAAATCAGCTTGTCCTTCTCCCGATACTTATGCAGATACGATGCGCGGGAACCAGGAGACATATATCGTGACGCTGTCGGCGGAGCTGAGTGGTTCCTATAACAGTGCGGAACTTGGCAGACGTCTTTTTAAGGAGGAGGATGCGGATGCAAAGGTGTACGTGTTCAATTCGAAGGGAGCGTCGGTAGCCCAGACGCAGATTGCATTGGAAATTATGGACTGCAAAGAAAAAGATATGACCTTTGAGCAGACCGTAGAGCATGTAGAAAACTTTATTTCAGATATGGACACCTATTTTGTATTGGAAACGCTCGAAATGCTGCGCAAAAACGGACGCTTGAGCAATGTGAAAGCGCTTGTTGCAAGTGTGCTCAACATTAAGCCTGTCATGGGATCTACGAAGGAAGGTACCATCCAACAACTTGATCAGACTCGAGGAATTAATAGGGCGTTGCATAAAATGGTGGAAATTATCAGAAAGGCAAAACCTGATTCTGAAAATAGACGGCTTGCGATCTCTCACTGTAATTGTCTGGAACGCGCTTTATACTTGCGGGATGAGATGCTAAAGGTTATGAAGTTCAAGGAAGTTCTGATTTTGGATACGGCAGGAATTTCAAGTTTGTATGCGGCTGATGGCGGAATCATTGTAGCTCTGTAAATCAGGAGACGCTATGTTTAAAAGCTTCCGTCTTTCATTGAGATTTCTATCAGATATTCTTTTTCTCCTCTTATTTCGATAAGGGGAGTTTTTGTTTTGACTCCTCCAAGCATACTTCTCATAAGATTGTCACATCACACGAAAATAAATAGGTGAGAAAAACAACAGAATCACAGTCGCAAATATTTGCAAAAAGAGAATCAATGGCATGCCGACAAAAAAAGAAGCCTTTTGTGTCTTATGGCGAAAGGTGTACATCCCTCCGAGACAGCCGATGCTTCCTCCAAACAGCGCAATGGAAAACAAGGTCGCCTCAGGAATGCGCCATGCCTGCCGCTTTGCTCGCTGCTTGTCTATTCCCATTGCAATAAAGCCGAATAAATTGATGCCAATTAAGTATGCGCCTATAATGAGCAGTACATTCATGGAAAGCTTCCTCGCGTGTATGATGTTGTTATAGTGAACAAAAGGCTCAACTGTATAATAGGAAACTCAAAAGAATTTCCTATTATACAAACTCTTCGTTTCTATCGTATCATAAAATAAGGGGGGTGTAAAATTATTTATTTTAAAAGCTGCTTTCGATAAAAAGAATTGTAAGTCCGTTAGAATCGGTTGTATAACCAATCAAATAAAGGGTATAAAGACGATTGCTGTCTATCTGGATCTGTGAGGAAGATAGCATATAAGTCATACAGGCGGAACTGCTCCCTCCGACAATAATAGGGATTGCTGTATCCGATGCCGGATGCTGGTTTTCGGTTTGCATGTTGTTTCGGCATCTGTTTTCGTATACAATGACCCGATATGTTCCGGGCATAAACTGTTTGTAACCGCCAATGTCCAAGAAAGATAAATTTCTCGCAATCATCCGGCCGTCTAAAAGTGAAACATCCAGCGGGATGCTGTCGGGGGAGAGATTGATGGCACGCATGCACGAGTTATACAGAGATTTGCTGCAGGAAATATCGGTGATTTGGAACAGAGCGCTTCCGCTCCCTCTTGGTATAATTGCAACCGTATAGGTTTCTCCGTAATTAAAGCGCATTGTTTCCTGTACAACATATTGGAAAGGCTGATCGGTTGCAGAGACGGTAACAAGAAGGATTCCGGAGGCCTCCTGTGAATAATCAGAGATATCTCCGAACGTAAGATTTGTCACAAGTGTCACATCGCTTAAAATGACGGTTACTGCGCCAAGATTTTTATCAGCATGCAAAAAACGGATATTGCACCCTCTTGCAACGGGCACACTTGGGTAGGCGTGCGGGAGAGGGGCGACAAGAGGCGTGTCCGGAAATGCCGGAGGCATGGCCGGAAAATTGATCATGGAAGAACCGGCAGAAGGTGCTTCGGGCCCGCCAAGCGTCATATCACTCTCCCCAAAAGGCGGCCGCAGAAAGGGCATATCAGATGTCGGAACGCCCGTATTCATGAGCATTTCATCCGGAACTGGGGGTGCCATTTCTTCGGCAGCGTTTTCGGGCTGTACAACAGCGGCGTTTTCCGGTTGTACAACAGCGGCGTTTTCGGGCCGTACAACAGCAACGTTTTCGGGCTGCATAACGGCAGCAGCTTCGGGTCGTCTTACAACGGCGCTTTCGGTCTGCACAGGGATGGCATGCTCAGGTTGCCTTACGATGGCATTATCCGTCATATAGCCCATCGATTTGCTTTTGTTCCAACTATTTCTGTACATAAAAAGACCTCGCATATACAAGTTAATTTAGTATATGCGAGGTCTGCTTTTTGTGCCCATGTTTATGATATAGAAATTTCTTTCAATAAAGATCAATGCGCAGATCTATTTTTCAGTCTCGGCCATTTTCATAGCGCGTACTTTGCAGGAAAGACCAAATAGATTGATAAAGCCGGAGGCATCATGGTGATCGTACAAGTCGCCTGTTGTAAAGGAAGCAATACTCTCATTATAAAGGGAGTACGGAGAGGTTGTGCCTGCCTTGATGATGTTACCTTTGTAGAGCTGAAAGGTCACCTCTCCCGTTACATATTTCTGTGTAGATTCAATGAACGCCTGCACCGCTTCACGCAGCGGTGTAAACCATTTTCCCTCATAGACAATCTGTGCAAGCTTAGAGCCCATATCCTTTTTCAGAGCGTAAGTATCACGGTCTAAAATCAATTCTTCAAGCTGCTGATGCGCTTCCATCAGGATTGTGCCGCCCGGCGTCTCGTAGACACCGCGGGATTTCATGCCGACAACCCGATTTTCCACAATATCGATAATACCGATTCCGTGCTTCCCGCCAAGTTGATTCAGCTCACGGATGATATCGGAAACCTTCATTTTCTTGCCGTTGATGCTTTTTGGGATTCCTCCTTCAAAGGTCATCGTCACATATTCTCCTTCCTTAGGAGCCTTCTTCGGGGTTACACCGAGAACGAGCAGATGTTCATAGTTTGGTTCGTTGGCGGGATCTTCAAGTTCCAGCCCTTCATGGCTGATATGCCAAAGGTTGCGGTCACGGCTGTAGCTATTGTCCGCGGAAAAAGGAAGATGAATGCCGTGCGCTTCACAGTAAGCAATCTCGGATTCACGGGAATCCATCGTCCATTTATCGTCACGCCATGCGGCAATGATCTTTAAATCCGGAGCGAGGGCCTTGATGGCAAGTTCAAAACGAATCTGATCGTTTCCTTTGCCGGTGGCTCCATGACAGATGGCGGTGGCCTTCTCTTTTCTTGCAATCTCTACCAGGCGCTTTGCAATAACCGGTCTTGCCATTGAAGTACCGAGCAGATATTTGTTTTCATAAACGGCATAAGCCTGTACACACGGAACAATGTAATCGTCACAGAACTCGTCGACCACATCTTCTATATATAGCTTTGTCGCTCCGCTTGCGGCAGCACGCTCATCGAGTCCGTCCAACTCGCTTTCCTGTCCGCAGTCAATGCAGACGCAGATTACATCATAATCGTAATTTTCTTTTAACCACGGGATAATCGCCGTTGTATCAAGTCCGCCCGAATAGGCCAGAATTACTTTTTCTTTCATCATCTTTCCTCCTGGTTTGTAGTGGTTATCATATTTGGTCTGCAATTAATATACAACAACTATTGCAGTAATGCAAGTGCTTCATGTATAAAAATCGAAGATTATGCATAAAAATCAAAAATATAAAATAGATAGTTGCATAATATTCGTTATTGATGTATAATTATGCAATCTCGTTGGAAAAAGACATTTTATTTGTTTTACGTTGTATTCTGTAGTATGATGACTACGGATATAATAGAGAATCTGTAAGGCGGCAGGAAAGGGGAAACAGCTATGATCAAGGTGGGAATTATCGGCTCGACCGGCTATGCAGGAGGAGAGCTTGTCAGACTTCTTTTGAACCATAAGGAGGCGAAGATCCAATGGTATGGTTCGAGAAGCTATATAGATCAGAATTATTCGGAAGTGTTCCAAAATATGTTTGAGATTGTCGAGGATGTGTGTAAGGATGACAATTTAAAGGTACTTGCAAAGGAGGTCGATGTCATTTTCACGGCGACGCCTCAGGGCTTTTTGGCATCGGTGCTGGATGAGGAAATCCTTTCTAAGACAAAGGTCATAGACTTAAGTGCCGACTATAGAATCAAGGATGCATCGGTTTACGAAGAGTGGTATCAGCTCACCCACCAATCGCCGCAGTTGATTGGCGAGGCGGTATATGGGCTTTGTGAAGTCAATAGGGAAGAAATCAAGAAAGCGAGACTTGTTGCAAATCCGGGTTGCTATACGACGTGTTCGATTTTATCACTCTATCCTTTATTAAAGGAGGGAATCATTGACAGGGATTCGATTATCATCGATGCAAAGTCCGGCGTGTCCGGCGCAGGCAGGGGAGCAAAAACGGCGAATCTGTATTGCGAGGTCAATGAAAATATGAAGGCATACGGCGTGCTGACGCATCGGCATACGCCAGAGATTGAGGAGCAGCTTAGTCTTGCGGCAGGCGCTCCGCTGAAAGTAATATTCACACCGCATTTGGCGCCGATGAACCGCGGGATCCTCGTGACCGCCTATGCAAATCTGAGCAGGGAAGTGGATTATGCACAGGTGAAGGCGGCTTATGATAAATATTATGAAAATGAAAAGTTTGTTCGTATATTAAGGAAGGATGTATGTCCGGAAACAAAGTGGGTGGAGGGCAGTAACTATACAGACATCAACTTTAAGCTCGATGCGCGCACGAACCGTATTATCATTATGGGTGCGCTTGATAATGTCGTCAAAGGTGCGGCCGGCCAGGCAGTACAGAATATGAATCTTTTATTTGGATTCAAGGAATCGGAAGGTTTGGAGCTTGTGCCGATGTTTCCATAGGAGAAGTGTAAAATAGAGGGGGCAAAATATGATACGTGTTATGAAACCGGAGGATTATGACGGGGTCTATCAGCTATGGAAAAGTATCAAGGGCTTTGCGATCAGAAGTGCTGATGATTCAAAGGAAGGTGTGAACGGGTTTTTAAAGCGGAATCCGACGACGAGCGTTGTGGCAGTTGAGGATGGTAAGATTGTTGGCAGCATTTTATGCGGACATGACGGACGAAGAGGCTGCCTGTACCATGTCTGTGTGCATCTTGATTATCGCCTGCAGGGTATTGGCAAGAGTATGGTTGTGTTTGCGATGGAGGCTCTTAGAATAGAAGGAATCAATAAGGTTTCCCTGATTGCATTTACGGAGAATGATATTGGAAACGCGTTTTGGAAAACGATCGGATGGACGAAACGCGAGGATTTGAATTATTACGATTTTGTATTAAATAAAAAAAATATTATACAGTTTAACGAGGAGATCACAATATGAAAAAGACAGAGGGCGGCATAACGGCAGCAAAGGGCTTCCAAGCGGCAGGTGCCGAGGCTTCGATTAAGTACAAAAACAGAAAAGATATGGCAATGCTATACAGCATAAAGCCGTGCGTGGCGGCGGGGGTCTTTACGACAAACATTGTAAAGGCTGCGCCGGTCAAATGGGATCAGAAAGTCGTGAAGGATTCTTCGTTTGTGCAGGCTGTCGTTGTCAATGCGGGAATTGCAAACGCCTGTACGCGGGAAGCCGGCATGGAGGCATGCAAAAAGACGGCGGAAATTACGGGTGAATTGCTTCAGATCCCGGCTGAGTCAGTGCTTATTGGTTCGACTGGTATTATCGGCATGCAGCTTCCGGTGGATCGGATTACTGCCGGCGTGGAAAAACTTGTTCCGCTGCTTTCCGATACGCTTGAGGGTGGACGCCTGGCGGCGGAAGCAATCATGACGACCGATACCGTATGCAAGGAGGCGGCGGTGCAGGTGGAGCTTAGCGGAAAGACTGTCACGATCGGAGGCATGTGCAAAGGCTCTGGAATGATTCATCCGAATATGTGCACGATGCTCGCTTATGTCACGACGGATGCGGCGATTTCCAAGGAGCTTTTAACGAAAGCACTCAAGGATGATGTTGTGGACACGTTTAATATGATTTCGGTAGACGGCGATACATCCACAAACGATACGCTGCTCGTACTCGCAAATGGAATGGCGCAAAATGAACCGATCACGGATGAAAACGCGGATTATCGGATGTTTTGTGAAGCGCTCCGTTATATCAATGAAACACTTTCTAAAAAGATAGCGGGTGACGGCGAAGGCGCAACGGCGCTTTTTGAGGCGAAGGTGATACATGCGCGAACGAAACAGGATGCGAGGGTGCTTGCTAAATCAGTGATCACCTCATCCTTGACAAAGGCGGCAATTTTTGGACACGATGCAAATGCCATGGGAAGAATACTTTGTGCGCTCGGCTATTCCGGCGCAGAATTTGATCCTGAAAAAATGGAATTGTACTTTATGAGCGAGGCAGGCAAAATGCTTATTTTTAAGGACGGGCTGACAGAGGACTACAGCGAGGAAGAAGCGACTAAAATTCTTTCCGCAAAGGAAGTGACTGCACTTGCGGATATGAAGATGGGCGAGGAAGAAGCGACGGCATGGGGCTGTGACCTTACGTATGACTATGTAAAGATCAATGCGGATTACAGAAGCTGAAAATAGAACAAGTAGGAAAGAGGGAGATCATTTTGAACATCACAAACGATATTTATATGGAAAAATATCTGCATAAGGCGGAGGTGCTGATCGAAGCGCTTCCTTATATCCAGCAGTTTAACAGAAAGGTCATTGTAGTGAAATATGGAGGAAGCGCGATGACTGACGAGGAACTAAAGCGTAACGTCATCAAGGATGTGACGCTGTTAAAACTCGTCGGATTTAAACCGATCGTCGTACACGGAGGCGGCAAAGAAATCAGCCATTGGGCAGGTAAAATCGGAAAGAAAGCCGAATTCGTGAACGGACTGCGCGTGACCGATGGAGAAACGATGGAAATTGCGGAAATGGTGCTCGGAAAGGTGAATAAATCCCTCGTTGCGATGGTGCAGGAGCTTGGTGTTAAGGCGGTTGGCATTTCCGGCAAGGACGGTGGTCTGCTAAAAGTAGAAAAGAAGTATGCAGACGGTGAGGATATCGGCTTTGTCGGCGATATTACTGAGGTCAACACGAAAATTCTTGAGGACCTTTTGGAAAAGGATTTTCTTCCGATCATTGCGCCGATTGGTTTAGATGAAAATTTTCTGACTTATAATATTAATGCGGATGATGCTGCTTGTGCAATCGCAAAGGCGATGGGCGCGGATAAATTGGCATTTTTGACCGATATTGAGGGCGTATATAAAGATCCAGACGATAAGGAGACGTTCATTTCGAGGCTGACTGTTTCCGAAGCGGAGGCGTTGGTTGCGAAGGGTTACATTGGCGGTGGTATGCTTCCGAAGCTTCATAATTGTACGGATGCGATCACAAACGGTGTGAACCGTGTGCATATTTTAGACGGCAGAAAGCCGCACTGCCTGTTGCTGGAGATATTTACAAAGAAAGGAATCGGTACGATGTTTTTTCCGGATGCGGAAGAGGAGACAATGCTATGACGATGGAACAATATATAGAAGAAGCCGAAAGTGCGCTGCTGCACACGTATAACCGTTATCAGATCGTTCTTGATAAAGGAGAGGGCGTTTACCTGTATGATATAAATGGAAAAGCGTATCTTGATTTTACGGCAGGTATCGCCGTATTCGCGCTCGGCTACGGCAATAAAAAGTATAATGACACGCTAAAAGCACAAATTGATCAGTTGATTCATACTTCCAATTATTATTATTCCGTGCCGGCTGTGGAAGCGGCTGTAAAGCTGACAAAGGCGACGGGAATGGATCGGGTATTTTTTACGAACAGCGGTGCTGAGGCGATTGAGGGTGCTATTAAGACGGCAAGGAAATACGCGTATGTCAAGGACGGCAGCAATGACCATGAAATCATTGCAATGGAACATTCGTTTCATGGACGTACGATGGGTGCGCTTTCTGTGACGGGTAACCCGAAATATCGGGAGGCGTTTTATCCGATGATCGGAAATATCAAATATGCGACCTACAATCATCTTGAAAGTGTAAAGGTTTTGCTTTCCGATAAAACCTGTGCTATTATTTTAGAGACCATACAGGGCGAGGGCGGCATCCACACTGCCACGGAGGAATTTCTGACGGGTATTAGGAAAATCTGCGATGAAAAAGGGATTCTGCTGATTTTGGATGAAATTCAGTGTGGCATGGGTCGCACGGGGAAACTGTTCGCCTACGAACATTATGGCGTCAAGCCGGATATCATGACGGTTGCAAAGGCAGTTGGCGGAGGAATCCCAGTGGGTGCATTTTTAATGACGCAGCAGGTGGCGGATCATTCACTTACAGCAGGCGACCATGGCACCACCTACGGCGGGAACCCACTTGCTACGGCAGCTGTCAATAAAATGCTGGAGCTATTTGAAGAAGAAAATATACTTAGGAAGGTGAATGAAACGGCGCCTTATCTCGAGGAAAAGCTTGAGGCGCTCGTTCAGAAATATGACTTTTTAACCGAACACAGAGGACGCGGACTTATGCAGGGACTTGTGTTTGACACGTCTAAAGTGACAGCCACAGAGGTCAGTAAGAAGGCACTTGAAAACGGTCTGATTGTCATCACGGCCGGACCGGATGTCCTTCGTTTTCTGCCTCCGCTGATTATCACGAAGCAGGATATCGATGAGATGATTGTTCGTTTGGAAAAGTCCTTTTACTGATTTTAAGAAGTTTGGGAGTTGTATATGAGAAAAAAATGGTTTTCTGCGGTGTTGACGATGGCGCTGGTTGCAGCGATGCTTGTCATTGCGTTTCAGGATCAGGATTCGCTCTACAATAACAGTGAGCAGGCGAATGGGGTAGAAGAGGAAGAGGCTGCTACCCAATTACAGCACGTTGACAACGAGACACTCGTGCTCTGGTATGCTGATGATACGCTTACGGAGTATGTGACGACAACGGCACTTTCTTATCAGGCGGAGCACGGGGTTAAGGTGAAACCGGTGCTTGTTTCCGGCGTGGAATATTTGGAACAGATCAATCGTGCTTCGGTGAATGAGGACACAGGAGAGGGAATGGAGGCTCCTGACTTATATATTACAACGCATGATAATCTGATGCGGGCATATCTCGCGGGGCTTGCAACACCAATCAAAGATACGGAGTCTGTTGTGCTCCCACAGAATTATCCGCAGACGGCGCTCCATGCAGTGAGCTGTAATGAGCAGTACGTGGCATATCCGCTTTATTATGAGACAAATTTTCTCCTTTATAATAAGACATACATGGCCAATATGGCCAAGGAGCGAATCGAAGGAGAATCCGATGCGTCAGAAGGACAGGCGGCCACAGAGGCGCTTGCTGAAATGGAGGGAGAACCGGCAGGAGCAGAGGAAGCAGGAGCAGAGGAAGAAGAACGTGTATTGAATGGTGAAACAGGTATGCCGATGGGGAACGAGGATGCGGAGGCGAGCCCGGAGGTATTAGAGCGCCTTTCCACTATGATTCCTGCCACAATTGATGATATTTTGACCTTTGCAAACAACTACGATGCACCCGAGGCGGTTGAAGCCGTATTTAAATGGGACGTCTCGGATATTTTCTATAATTATTTTTTTGTCGGCAACTATATGGATGTCGGCGGAGAAAATGGCGATAATAATGCAGTTTTCAATATTTATAACCAACAGTCAGTAGATTGCCTGACTGTCTATCAGAATCTGAACCAATTTTTTTCGATTGACGCAGATGAGGTCACATATGAAGGTATTTTAAAGGAATTTATTGAAGGAAAGACCGTATTTACGGTTGCAACGACGGATGCGATTGCTAAGATTGAAGCAGCTAAGACAGCTGATGAATTTGAATTTAATTATGGCATTGCTGTACTTCCGGATGTCAGCTCCACATTAAAGGCGCGTGGCCTATCAGTGACAAGCGCAGTGGCAGTCAATGGCTATTCGGATAAAAAGGAACAGGCAAACGCATTCGCTGAATACTTATCTTATACAAAGTCCGGAGATCTCTATAAGAAAGCAGGAAGGCTTGCATGTAAAAAGAGTGTTACTTATGAAAATGCGGAGATTTTGAACGTAATGTCCGAGTACGAAAAATCTGTTTCGCTGCCGAAGATGATTGAAGCGAGCAATTATTGGGTGCAGCTTGAGATTGCATTTACAAAGGCATGGACGGGGAGCGATCCTGACGAGACTCTGAGAGAATTATCGGATACGATCGGGGGACAGATTGCTGAAATTGAATACCATATTCCAACACAGGAAAGTATCAGTGCCGGCGCTGAGGATGATGTAAAATAAAGGAGTTCACATTTTAAACACACTTTGAACACACTTTTATAAATTATTTTTCACTTTTTTATCACATGTCATACAAATTTATTTCATAGTTTATAGGTATGATATTTTTAATGGCGGAAGAAGCAGATGAAACGATTTGTTTCGACTACTTACAAAAAGATGTTTCATCAGACGCGCATGATAGAAAAAGAAAGTGAGGATAAAGCAATGTATGAATATTATAATTATGAAAATCAAATATTTCCTGACAGAAAGGATCAACAGGAAGCGGAGCTGAAAGCAAGGGCACTGCAGGAAAAGCGAACCGAAAAGAAAGTGAAGAGAAGGAAATGGATGTCCTGTATCTCTTATGGGCTTGTATTTGGTATTATGGCAGGATGTGCATTTCAGGGCGTCAACTTGATCGGCAATCAGTTGCAGGGGAATCAGTCTCAAACGGAAACGACGACAGAACAGCCGGCGGAGGAAAAGGAAGAAGCAGCTCCTTTAACGGCGGTCAGCACCACAGAAGAAATTGCGGATGCTACGATGGCGGTGGCAGATGTGGCTTCCGATGCGATGCCTTCGATCGTTTCCATTACGAATAAGAGCGTTCAGGAAATACAGATGATGTTTGGCATGGGGACACAGGAATATGAAAGCGAAAGTCTTGGTTCCGGTATTATTGTTGGGGAGAATGACAATGAGCTTTTGATTGTGACGAATAATCATGTAATTGAGAGTGCCAATACGTTATCGGTCAGTTTTATTGACAATGAGGTATATGAGGCGACGCTAAAAGGTGCCGATTCTGAAAATGATTTAGCTGTCATTGCAGTAAAGCTTGCGGATGTGTCGGAAAGTACGTTAGGACAGACTAAGGTTGCAAAGCTAGGTGATTCCGGTGAACTTGTTATTGGACAGCCGGTTGTTGCGATCGGAAATGCATTAGGCTACGGACAGTCTGTTACGACGGGTATTGTCAGCGCACTTGACAGAGAAATTGATATAGACAACCTGAGTAGTAAGCTGATTCAGACGGATGCGGCAATCAATCCGGGTAACAGCGGCGGTGCGCTTCTCAATATGAAAGGAGAGGTAATTGGTATCAATTCAGCCAAATTTGCCGCTTCGCAGGTAGAAGGCATGGGCTACTCCATTCCAATTTCTATCGCAACACCGATCATTGAAGATTTGATGAACAGAGAGACGAGAGAGCTTGTGGATGAAGGCGATGCAAGCTACCTAGGCATTACGGGGCTGTCAGTGACGAGTCAGGTTTCGGAAACCTATGGAATTCCAGAAGGCATTTATATCTCGGAGGTATATTCGGATACGCCGGCACAAATGGCCGGATTACAAAAAGGCGACGTTATTAAGAAGTTTGACGGGCTTTCCGTTACAAGCATCAAGGAACTGCAGGAGCGGCTGCAGTATTATAAAGCCGGCGAAACAGTGGATATTCTGATCGAGCGGGCTGACAACGGCGAGTACAAAGAAATGACACTTACTGTTGTGCTTGGAGCAAGGACAGATGCAAATCTTGAAAGGTCAGATCAAGGCAGCGGAGAGGGCAGCAGGGAAAACTTTTATAAATAGGAATAAATGGTATAGGATTGGATAGAATGAAGAAAGAATCTCATTATTGAAGGGATTCTTTCTTCGTTTTTTTATTATAGCAGGAAATTCCTTAAAATCTCCTACTATAATCAAATGATATGCGCAGCTTCGTGCGGAACAAAAGCCACAAGGAGGAAGTCTATGGGAGTTATTACAGCATTGATCTCGGGAGCGTTGATGAGCATTCAGGGTGTTTTCAATACAGAAGTGACTAAAAAATCAGGTGTATGGGCAGCGGCAGGCTTTGTACAGATAACGGCATTTTTTGTTTGTCTGCTGGCATGGTTTTTTACGGATCGGGCGCCGATATCTGGAATTTTTTCGGTTTCACCAAAATATATGCTGTTAGGAGGTGTGTTCGGAGCCTTTATTACGTATACGGTCATTATGAGCATGGATTCCTTAGGCCCAGCCAAGGCAGTCATGCTGATTGTGATATCGCAGCTTCTGATTGCCTATTTCATTGAGCTTTTGGGGATCTTTCAAGTAGAAAAGCAGCCGTTTGAATTGAGAAAAGCAATTGGTATGGCAGTTGCGATTACGGGTATCGTCATTTTTAAATGGAAATAAATGAAGAAGTATGTTACAATAAACCTGTTGGAAAATGATACTTGCATAGCGGGGCCTGGGAACAGGAGACTATGTGATGAACAATAAAACCATGGGCAGGTCGATACTTTTTTTCAGCCTGCTTATCTGCCTGTCCGGCTGCGGTCGGACAAAGGAAGAACCGCTTTTTTTGCTCGAAGGAGCCGAGACGGCGGAGCAAAGCGATAGTTCGGAAACAGAGGAGTTGCAGGAAAGCTCGCAGGAGGCTTCCGCATCCGGGCAGTTGTCAGGCAAGGCTATGCCCACCCTGACGGAGACATTGCCGGATTCGGCGGAATCTGATGTGGTTACGATACACGTCTGCGGTGCGGTCATTGTCCCGGGTGTATATGAGTTAGACGCACCCGCACGGATCGTGGATGCGATTGCGGCAGCGGGAGGTACTGATGAGACGGCTGCAGACCATTATTTAAATCAAGCAGCATTTTTGACAGACGGGCAGCAGGTGTATGTGCCGACAGAGGAAGAAGCGGAGCAGGCTTATCAGCTTCCGGCAAATGCCGGCGCTGATACGATCGGCACGCAGGCAGCTGTACAAGAATCCGTTGGTGTGAATATCAACACGGCATCCAAAGAAGAGCTGATGAATCTGTCCGGCATCGGAGAAGCAAAGGCGGAAAGTATTATCCGCTACAGAGAGGCATCGGGCGGCTTCCGTACGATAGAGGATATTATGCAGGTGGAAGGGATTAAAGAAGGTCTTTTTCGGAAAATGCAGGAGCAAATCTGCATTGGTCCGTAGCATAAGGAAAGGATTTGACATGGGGAAAAAGGTGCTTGTAGTCGATGATGAAAAATTAATTGTAAAGGGAATCCGGTTCAGTCTGGAGCAGGATGGCATGGAGGTTTCCTGTGCCTATGACGGAGAAGAAGCGGTTGCTCTCGCTAAAAATAATACATATGATATTATTTTGCTGGATTTGATGTTGCCAAAGCTTTCCGGTCTTGAGGTATGCCAGCAGGTTAGGGAGTTTTCCAGAGTTCCGATTATCATGCTGACTGCAAAGGGCGATGATATGGATAAAATTCTCGGTTTGGAATATGGGGCGGATGATTACATTACAAAACCGTTTAATATTCTTGAGGTAAAAGCAAGGATCAAAGCGATCATGCGCCGTGCGGCACCCAATTCGGAGGGCGGTGCCAATTCGGAAGAGGGTGATATTATGATCAGTGATATACGCCTCGAAACAGAGGGAAGACGCCTTTATATTGCAAACCACGAGGTCAACCTTACATCAAAGGAATTTGATGTCCTGGAGTTGCTTGCGAGAAATCCAGATAAGGTATACGACAGGGAGAAGCTATTGAAGCTTGTATGGGGTGGCGATTATCCGGGCGATGTGCGCACGGTCGATGTACACATTCGTCGTCTGCGTGAAAAAATAGAGCCAAATCCAAGTGAACCGAAATATGTCCATACGAAATGGGGTGTCGGTTATTTTTTCAAGGGTTAGACAGAAAATAACAAAGTCCAGATTAGTGCGAAGCCTGCGGTTTCGCATTTTTCTGATTATCTGTTTGGCAGGTATTATGCCGGGCATTATTTTGCGTACGGCGATTTTAAAAAACTATGAGACGCGCGCTGTATCGGTAAGGACGGCGGAAATCCAAAACCAATGCAAGATCTTGGCAAATCACCTTGTTACATACAGCTATATAAACAATCAGGATTCCGAGGTCATTAATAGCGAGTTAGAGCAGCTTTCCAACTTATATGATGGAAGGGTGCTTGTGATTGATCGGGATTTAAAAATCGTTAAGGATACCTACTCGATCAGCCAGGGAAAGACAATGATTTCAGAGGAGGTCGTCAAAGGCTTCAGTAAAGAACCTATTTCAAAATATGACGATACCAATCATTATATTGAAATTACGACACCGATTGCGGAGCGAAAAAGCGGCGAAGTGATTGGTGTTATGCTAACGAGCGTTTCGACGGACAGCATCGTGGACACACTTGGAATTCTTAGGCAAAAAGCGGTTATTTTGGAGTTTTCTATGGCAATTCTTATTCTTACGTTTGCCTATTATGTTTCCCTGTCTCTCATCAAGCCGTTCCGAAGGGTTGTCAGTGCAATCAACGGGATGAAGGAGGGCTTTACGGAGGAACGGATCTATGTGCCGGATTATTCTGAAACAGAAGCGCTTTCTGAATCATTTAACCAAATGCTTGCGAGCATGCGGACGCTGGATGAATCGCGGCAGGAATTTGTCTCCAATGTGTCACATGAGCTGAAAACGCCAATTACATCAATTAAGGTTCTGGCTGATTCCCTCGTTTCACAGGAGGATGTACCAATTGCACTGTACCAGGAATTTATGAAGGATATTGTGGAAGAGATCGATAGGGAAGATAAAATTATTAATGATCTGCTGGCGCTTGTTAAAATGGATAAGACGGCAGCCGACATGAATATTGCCTTGATAGATATTAACGAAACCGTGGAGATGATATTGAAGCGTTTGCGGCCGATTGCTAATACGAATAATATCGAGCTTGTTATGGAAAGCATTCGGCCGGTCAGCGCGGAGATTGATGAAGTGAAGTTTACGCTTGCGATTTCAAATCTTGTTGAGAATGCAATTAAATATAACGTGAAGGAAGGGTGGGTCAAGGTGACCGTGGATGCGGATCATCAATTTTTCACAGTAGAGGTTTCGGATTCCGGTATCGGCATTCCGGAGGAGTCTCAGGCGCATATTTTTGAGCGATTTTACAGGGTAGACAAGTCTCATTCAAGGGAGATCGGCGGCACGGGTCTTGGTCTTGCGATTACAAGAAATGCCGTTTTGATGCATAGAGGCGCGGTTAAGGTGTCCGGCGAGGAAGGAAAAGGCACGACCTTTACCGTAAAAATTCCACGCAGCTATATAGCCTGATGCGGGGAGGGAGAATATGGGAAAAAGATGGATCTTGTTTTTGGGAATGATGATGATATCGGGTATGCTTTTTGCCGGCTGTGGTACTGAAAAGGAAGAGCAGGAGGCTTCCTTTTCGATTTATTACCTGAATAAAAGTGATACAAAGGTTGTGCGCAGGGATTATACACCGATTAACTCCCAGACGGATGCGCTGATCAATGAGTGTATTGTTGCGCTGTCCACTAAGCCTAAGGACGTGGAACTGAAAAGTCCAATCGGAAGCCTCACGGTGTTGGACTGCACATTAAATGGGGGGCAGCTCCGGCTTGATTTTGATAAAAGCTATTATCAGGCAGCGTCGATATCTGAGGTGCTGCGCCGGGCGGCAATTGTACGAACGTTGTCACAGATAGAGAGCGTGGATGGTGTGATGTTTACGGTGATGGGTTCTCCGATTATGGATTCAAAGGAGCAAGCGGTTGGCGTGATGACCGCAGAAACGTTTATTGACAATACCGGGGCGGAAATAAACTCTTATGAGAGGACAGATCTGCGTCTGTATTTTGCGGACGAAGATGGAACCAAGCTTGTATCGACGGTTGAATCTGTTGCATATAGCAGCAATATATCGATGGAGAAGCTTGTTACGGAGCATATTATCTCAGGACCGACGACAAAGGGAGTATATCCAACGGCCTCATCGGAAATTAAAATTGTCAGCGTTACAGTAAAGGATGGAATATGTTACGTTAACCTAAGCCAGGAATTTTTAACGAAAATCCGAGGGGTGACAGACGAAGTTGTTATTTATTCATTTGTAAATTCGCTGACCGAGCTGCCGAATATCAGCAAGGTGCAGTTTATGATTGACGGGGAAACAGAAATTACATTCGGCGATCACATTTATCTGTCGGAACCGTTTGAAAGAAATTTAGAAATCATGCAAGAGTAAGGAGGGAAATTTTTGTATATCAGAAGACCCATGTGCGTGCTTAGCCTTGGGTTTCTGCTGTTTTTGTATATTGCAACGCAGCTTTTAATGCCGATTGAGGGAATCGGTGCGGTGCAGGGCTTTGGCGCTGTAACTGCCACATCAAAGCTGTGCGGCGGAACTGCTCTCACCGTATGCGGGACAGTAGAACGGAAGGAATTAAAAAACGAGCGCGCGGTCATTTATTTGAAAGACGTTTCTATTGCCGGTCATTTTTCCCAAAATGAAGCCGGTTCGCCAGAGAAGGACATCCAAACATGTCATGGTTTTATTCTCTATTTATCCAATTCATTAAAAGAATATCCCCAAATAAAGCTCGGAGGCCGCGTGAAGGCGGAAGGAAAACTAAAAAAATTTGAGTCGGCACAAAATGACGGGCAGTTTGATGCCAAGACCTATTATCGTATGAAGGGGATAGAAGCGGCTCTAACCGAGGTAAAGATAATGGGGGTTTCTGCAAAATATTATGTCATTCAGGAAAAGCTGTATCAAATACGGGAGAGAACAGGAGAAATTTATGAAAGCTTTCTGCCGGCAAAGGAGGCTGGGATTATGCGTGCCCTTGTGCTCGGCGATCAGACAAGCCTGGACACGGAGGTTAAGGATCTGTACCAAAATGCAGGAATCTCGCATATATTGAGTTTATCGGGATTACATATCGCGACCGTAGGGCTATATTTGATGAAGCTGCTTCAGAAATGCGGTATTCCGATGCGGGTGGCGGCGATCCTTGCAAGTACCGT
>CAZBRY010000016.1:8184-18790 GCA_964494285.1 uncultured Lachnospiraceae bacterium | reverse complement strand
AGGCCATTCCTGAAAAAGCCAGAACCGAGCCGATGGAAATATCGATCCCGCCGATCAGGAGCACACACATCATGCCGAGCGCGAGGGTCATGACGACTGCATAGTTTTTGAACATCGCCTCGATCGTGGACGACTGAAGAAATACGCTGTTGCGCATCTGAACGAAGGCACACAAGATAATTAATACGGCTATCAGACTTAGTTCACGTGAGCCGGTGAGTTTTTTTAAATCAAACTTTTTCATCGTCACGCCCCCTGTTCTTCTACTGCTTCCAGTGATTTTGCCATCGCAAATTTTAAAATGGACTCCTGTGTCGCTTCCGCACGGCTCAGCTCGCCCGTCACTTTTCCTTCGCACATTACAACGATCCGATCACACATACCAAGAATCTCGGGCATTTCAGAGGAAATCATAACGATCGCATAGCCCTGCTTTGCCAAATCGCCCATAATTTCATAAATCTCTGCCTTGGCTCCTACATCCACGCCTTTTGTTGGCTCATCCAGAATGATAACCTTTAAATCGGAAGCGAGTATTTTTGCCACAACAACCTTCTGCTGGTTTCCGCCTGATAAGGCGCTTGCCTTCGTGAATACAGAAACCGCTTTCGTATCGATGCGCTCCGCCAGCTCCTTTGCAACGCCTCTCTGTTTCTTTTCGTCAAGCAGGAATCCCTTTGACAGCTTCTTAAGCTCCGGCAACACGATATTGTCTCCGATGCCCCAGTCCAAAATCAAGCCTTCATGCTGACGATCCTCCGGCAGCAAGCCAATCCCCTGCTTCATCGCATCGGACGGTGTATGAATTTTAACTTCTTTTCCTTCTAAATATACTTTTCCGGAGTCGTAATGCTCGATGCCGAACACCGTCTGCATGACCTCTGTCCTGCCGGCGCCGACAAGCCCGGTCAATCCTAGGATTTCTCCCTTTCTGACAGACATCGAAACATTTTTAAAATAACCCGTCCTGCTTAAATTTTCTAAACGTAGCACCTCTTCCTTGATTTCTACCTCCGGTTTCGGAAACAGATCCTTAATTTCACGTCCGACCATTGCCTTGATCAATTCGTTGTTTGTGATGCTGTCCACATCATAGGTGCCAATGTATCTGGAATCGCGGAATATTGTGACGCGGGAAGCTAGGCGGTACATATCCTCAAACCGATGGGAGATAAAAATGACCGATGCTCCATTATCTCTCAGCTTTTCCGTAATTTTATATAATTCCTCAGATTCTCTCTTTGTCAGTGCGGCTGTAGGCTCATCCATGATGATGATCCTCGCCTCCATCGACAGCGCCTTTGCGATTTCCACCATCTGCTGCTGCGCGACTGAAAGCATTCCCATCTCATCCGTCGATTTGAAATCCGCATTCAACTGCTTTAACAGCTCGGCGGCATCCTCATGCATACTCTTCCACTGGATGATTCCGTTTTTTTTCTTTTCATGACCCATATAAATATTCTCGGTCACGGTCAAATGGGGATATGCCGTTACGTGCTGATAAATCGCGGCGATTCCTGCCTTCTGCGCATCTCTTGGCCCTTTAAAATCCACCTTTTTGCCGTCTAAGTACATCTCGCCGTTTTCCGCTTTATGTACGCCGGTGATTACTTTGATAAACGTCGACTTTCCCGCGCCGTTCTCACCCATCAGTGCATGGATCTCGCCCGGCTTCAATTGAAACTGTACATCATCAAGCGCGATGACGCCGGGAAATATCTTCGTGATATTTTTCAGTTCCAGTACATATTCAGACACTCTTTCTCCTCCTTTTCCTCAGCTTATCTAAAAAGCCTTCCTCTCTCAAACCTCTCGTTATGTTGATATTACCATTCGTTTCATTTTTTCACTACGGTAAATTTTTTGGAATTCAGGTAATTTTTTTGGATGCTATTTCATTTTTTCATACGGATATGATAGAATAGGGACATGAAATTACTAATTGTTGATGATGAAAAAATTACACGTGAAGGGCTGCTCAGCTCTCTGGATCTTAAGGCCATCGGCATCACACAGGTATTGCAGGCCGATGATGGGGTTCACGGGCTTAAGCTTGCTCTTCTCAACAAGCCTGAAATCGTCCTGACCGATGTGCGGATGCCCCGCATGGACGGCATTCAGATGGCGGAACAGATCGCGGAGCAGTTATCCGGCTGTTCTATTATTTTTATGTCCGGATATTCGGATAAGGAATATTTAAAGGCCGCCATCAAGTTGAAAGCTATCAATTATGTGGAAAAGCCGATCGACCTTAAGGAGGTCACGGACGCGCTGATCGAGGCTGTGACGTTAAAGCTGGCGCAGACACAGAGCCGTCATACGGCGGCCAGCTCCTATTTCAGCTCTCTTGTGGCGAAGCTGCAGCATCCCCTTTCCCGCCAGGAATGGCTTTATCTTTCCAAGACCGGCGATTTTCCGCTGCCGATGGGCAGGCACATCAGGTTCACAACGATCCTGTTTAAGCTGCATCTTTTGACAGGCTCCCTTGGCGACGCGGAACGGGAATCGATCGAAGCTCTCATTTGGGACGTTCTGGAAAGCAGAGGCCTTAGTGAAATCCATTCGGCAAAGGAAGACGGACTGTTTATTTATCACATCTGGGGATACCAGGAATGCAGCCCCGCTTTTACAGGCGGTCTGATAAATGGCTGGCAAAAAGCATTTTCCTCCCTGCCGCATACGTATTATATTATCTTGGGCAAAATTGTGACCGGCGTCGAAAATGTCCACCAATCCTACACCTCCGCTGTTATTCTGCTGCAAAAGGCGTTTTTTTATCCTGTGAATTCTTATTTAGAATACCGGGAGGAGGTGCATGAATCGTTCCATCCGAACGATCTGATGAACGGCAAGTTCCAGCAGGCTTTTTCTGAAGCGCTTGCCGCCGACGATGAAAACAGGCTGGCACAGACCGCCGCAGATTTGCTGAAAGCGTCTACCGGCGCGACGGGGCTTTTACCAAATCAGGTCAAGGGACTTTATTTTCATCTGTTGTCGGAAATCCGAAATATTTCCGGGCAGAAGAAAATGACCGCCGCCGTAGGAAAACCCGAGGATTCCATCTGGGACAGTATTTCTCGCTGCGATTCGATCTATGAGCTTCACAAGCTGCTCTGTCAGGAAATCAAGGGGTTTTTTGCGCTCACAAGGACCGTGCGGGGCGACAACTCCACGATTTACCTGATCAAGGACTTTATCGCCAAAAATTATCAGCACGAGGATCTGTCGATTCGCGATATCAGCGATTTTGTGCATCTGACCTCCTCCTACACATGCACGCTGTTCAAAACGGAAACGGGCACGACGCTGAACCAGTATATCACCGAATACCGCATCCGGCGAGCCAAATTCCTGCTGTCCGACCCGCGCAGTAAAATCGCGGATATCGCCTCGCTCGTCGGCTACAGCGACAGCAATTATTTTGGAAAGACATTTAAAAAGGCGACGGGGTTATCCCCTTCCGAATACAGGGAACAGGAGTTGAACAAATGAAAACGAAATCGGCGGCTGTTAATTTCTTTCTGCACGATATGAAACTCAAATATAAATTTTTATTTACGCATCTGATTTTGATCATGCTGCCGACCGTGCTGCTCTCCTTTATCCTGTTCAGCCAGATGTCCGATATTGTCACGAACAAGACACTGCATACCGAAGAAGCGCTTGTCACGCAGACGTCAAACACCGTCGCGGCAACGGTCGCGCAGGCGGTCTATACGAACGATACGATTACGCAGAACCAGTTTTTTTCTGAGCTTCTAGGCTCGCAAAGAGTCGCTTTCCTTGCGAAGGAGCAGTCCTTTGCGGCGCAGAGCAACAGCTTTTTAAGCACGGTCAACTCGCTTGTGGATCACGCGTTTATTACGGACATCAAAATCTATGTCTCTGACGACCATCTCGATCTATGCGACTATTATGATTCGATCGACTTATTCCGGCCGCTTTCCGATGCAAAGGGAAGCTACTGGTACGGCATTTTTCAAGGCTCGGATCAAAACGAGCTGCTCTGCCCTTCCTTTTATTTGACGACCCGCGAAATCACGGACAGCGGAAAGCTCGCCTATATCAAAAAGTTTTCCCATATTGCGACTGGTAAGGAGGTATCCGCTTATATCGCCGTCTATTTTTCACAGGATTCCCTGACAGAAATCCTGCACCAGAACATGACGACGCCAAACAGTGTCTCTTATCTCGTAAACAGCCGCAGTAGCATCGTCTCCACGACGGATTCCGCCCTGTCAGGCACTTATTTCCAAAATTACGAATCCATTTTGGAAACGGCTCCGGACAAAAATGATTTTATCACGAAGGAAATCCTCGGAGAACGGCTGTATTTGGGCTACCGCCCCGTTTCCGGCACCGACTGGTATTTAGTGTCCGTCATTCCGGTAAACAGCGTTTTTTCCGAGGCAAACGGATTGTTTCGCAGAAATGTCGTGCTTTATGCGTTCGTCCTCATTTTCGGCACGACGACCGCTCTGCTTTTGTCGAACAGCATCGTCAAAAGGATCTCCTATGTTATCAGTACGATGAGCAGCGCCAGAGAAGGCGTGCCGCAGCCGATCGACGGGCAGGTCGAGGCTGATGAAATCGGTCAGTTGATTACGACCTACAACTATATGGTTTCCCAGCTCAATAATTTGATGCAGGAGCAGACGAGGATCGCAAATGAGCTGAAGGTGTCCGAATTCAAAGCGCTGCAGGCGCAAATCAACCCGCATTTTCTATATAATATGCTGGATATGATCAACTGGCTGTCCAAGGATGGCAAAC
Organism: uncultured Lachnospiraceae bacterium; assembly: GCA_964494285.1. GTDB lineage: Bacteria > Bacillota > Clostridia > Lachnospirales > Lachnospiraceae > JAEYFP01. The sequence goes on along the minus strand of CAZBRY010000016.1, from coordinate 14,014 downwards.
AAAACGAGGTATCCGAGGCAGTGCAGTCGCTTTCCAAATATTATAAGCTGACGCTGAATAAGGGGAATATCATCACGACGATCGCCGAGGAGCTGGATCATGTTTCTCTTTATGTCAAGCTGCAAAACATGCGCTATGAGGACAAGATCCGTTTTATCCTCGATATTCCGGATGAGACCCTCGATTACGAGATCCCGAAACTGATTTTGCAGCCGATCGTGGAAAACGCGATTTTGCATGGGATCTTCGAAAAGGAGGATAAAGAAGGCATCGTCGTCATCGCCTCATGGATGGAGGGGCGCGATATCCTGTTCACCGTCTCCGACAACGGCGCCGGCATCCCCGCCGACAAACTGTCTGCGATCCTGACCGGCGAGGGGAAAAGCACGACCGGCAGCAACATCGCCATTTACAACACGCATCTGCGTTTAAAGCTCTTGTATGGGGATAATTTTGGCCTTCATTATGAAAGCGTTCTGGGAAAAGGAACCGATGTTACGATCCGGATTCCGGCGATACTGTATCAGGAATAAAGCAACAAAATAATATGCGCAGCTTCATCTTGTTTTGATATCATCACAATATTCGCTCGGACAAATTCCGACGACCGAGCGGAAAATGCGGCTGAAATAAAACTGGTCGCCGTAGCCTACGCGCTCCGCGACATTTTTAATATAGGCGCCGGGATCGCTGTTTAAAATTTTCTTTGCCTGCTCGATCCTGAGCATCGTCAGGTAATTGCTGAAGGACGTATTTTCATAGGTGCGAAACAGCACGCGCTTATCATCGGGCCGCTCCTCCCCTTTTGCAGGCAAAAGCTGCGCCAGCACGGCGTAAACTCGTCCTCGCTGACCTTTTCTCCATTTAAATAAAAATGGTACAGACCGAGTGCCGTCGTATAGGCATACGCGCAGGCGATCTCTTTTCGGGCTGAAAACTCCGTGCGCAAATAGAAACCCCTGCTGTCCCCCTTATCCGTTTCTTCCTCGATCGTCACAAACTTTGCTTTCCATTCTTCGTCAGATAACAGCTCCGTCACAAAGCAGGTTGGCATTTCCGTGCATCAATATGTCAGCGAATTTCGCATCACAAAAACAATCTTCCACCTCTGGTTCCTTCCATCCTTCCTACTCCCATACAGGGAAGATGTCTGGGACATCACTTCCAGCCCGTTCACCAATATTTTCCCCTTCTTCCACCGCTCAGAAAAGCTCTCTCACGCTTTCCCGCTCGACAAATTGCGTACACACTTGTATTTTTAATTTGCTTCCTTCCGAATCATTGATGATTTCCATCAGCCGCTTTACCGCGAGCTGCCCCATTTCCTGCTTGGATACGCGGATCGTCGAAAGTCTGGGAGATGCGATCTCACAAAACGGCAGGTCGTCAAAGCCAATGACGGATACCTGCTCAGGGATCTGGACACCCGCCTCGGTCATCGCCTTCATCGCGCCGAGCGCCACCATGTCGTTGTCGGCAAAAAATGCGGTCGGCAGCTTCGGCTTTTTCTCCAGATAATCCTTCATATCCTTATACGCGCCGTCCATCGTTGTCGCGAGCGTTACAATATAATTCTCCTTAAATTCGATGCCGGCCTTTTCCAACGCCACCTTGTAGCCAACCTCTCTGGAACGGAACGCTTTGATACGGAACGAGCCGCGCAGATAGCCAATTTCCCGGTGTCCCTTTCTCAGCAGATATTCCACCGCCGTTCTTGCCGAATCCGCATTGTTAATCAGCACGCCGTTAAAGGACATGTCGGACACCCAGTAATCCAGCACGAGAAACGGACACTTGCAGTTTAAGAATACGGCCAGATCCGCCTCCTCAAGCTCCGTACCGAGCAAAATGACCGCGGAGGAAGCATCCAGGGCAAGCCGTTCTGCCTGCTCCTCATAATCCGCATCCCGCTTATCCAAATTATAAATGGACATTTCCAATCCGAAATTGCGGCACTCCTTTTGTACTCCTTCGATCATCAGAGGAAAAAATGGCGTATCATCTATAATCATTCCATTTGCTTTAAAGATGACAAACTTCAGCCTTTTTACTTTATTTTCTTCCACATAACCCATCTGATGCGCCGTCTTGAATATGATAGCGGCCGTCTCCTTATTGACGCCCCTCTTATAATTCAGCGCGTTGGAAACGGTTGCGGGAGAAAATCCCGTCGCCTCACTAATTTCCTTAATTGTACTGCCCACTCTTCTCATCCTCTCATTTCGCCCTACTTATTAATGCGCGCGAGCGGTGCGTCTACGGCAAGCTTCCAACTCCGCGAACTGCGCATATAACTCTGTTACATAGGAAACTCAGTGTAATTTCCTATGTAACAAACGCAAGCTCCCTTCCCGTCATGTCTGCGTTATCCACTTCCTCAAGCGTCGGTATGGAAGGCGCCGCGCCGTCTCTTGTCACGGCAATCGCAGATGCCTTCGAAGCCTGTCTTAACGAGTCCCTTACCGATCTGCCCGCAAGCAACGAGGCAAGGAAAAATCCGGTAAACGTATCGCCTGCTGCCGTCGTATCGACCGCTTCGACCATAAAAATCCCCTGCTCACACCTCTCTGCTTTCGTTGCATAAACCGCGCCTCTGGAACCAAGCGTCAAAACGACCTCGCTTTCAGGATAGCTTTGCAGCATTTGATCCAGTATTTTTTCCGGAGACTCTTCGCCGGTAATCTGCGCACCTTCGATTTCATTGATTAAAAACATTGAAATCTTGCTTAAGTCACACAAGTCTATTTTACCGTTATAAGGAGACGGATTTAACACAATTTTCATCCCGCGCACATAAGCGCGCTCGATGAGATAAGGCAGCTCGCTGATTTCATTTTGCAAAAGCAACCAGTCCCCTTCCTCAAAATGCGCAAGTACCTCGTCCACAAATTCCTTCGTTATTTTGCGGTTGCTTCCTCCATACAGGATAATGCAGTTCTGCGCTCTTTCGTCCACCTGAATGATCGTATGTCCGCTTTTTCCTTCTACTTTTTTGATATAGGAGGTATTCACACCGCTTAATCTGCACTGGGAGAGCAAGTCGTCACCTTCCTCTCCTACCATTCCCGCGTGATAAACGGCGACCCCCGCCTTCGCCAGAGCGATGGACTGATTCAAGCCTTTTCCGCCAGCAAACGTCTGCATATCTGTAGAGGCGATCGTCTCCCCCGGAAGCGCGATATGGGCTACCCGGTAAACATAGTCATAGTTCAGCGAACCAAAATTCAATAGTTTCATTAAACCTGTCCCTCCTACTCTTTTTCTTTATTTTTACCCAAGACTCTGATAAAAGCAAGGATTTTCTATCCGTTATTTGGTGAGCACCCTGTCAACCGCGGCTTTCCAGCCGGCGTACCTGTTGTTTTTTATGCTCTCCTCCATCGCAGGGGTATAGGTCTTCCTGCTCATATGCTGAAACACCTCTTGCTTATCAAAAATGCCGAGCGCAATACCTGCCATATAGGCTGCGTCAATGCCTGATAACTCCTCCGCATCCGGTGCACTGAAGATACTTCTCCTCGTTGGGGCAAAACCAAGTTTCAATGTAAATATTATATAAATATTATTACAAAATTTCAATACCTAATTTTACATAAATTTTATAGCAGATTTTTGTATATAATTTACAACAAATTTTTTAAAAAAATAAGTCGGGATTCATTTTGAATTCCGACCTACTTTTAAAAATGTAATTAAACGCGGTTTAAATAAAGCTTATAGTTGTTTATATTTACTTCATAGCTCCCTGTGTCAATAAACGCCTCCATGCTTCTGCTTATAATTAGCCAGATTACATCCCCAGTCGGAGTTTGTCGTATAAATAACTCTGATTTCTGGAAATCCTTCTTCGCGCTGCACGATTGCATCGATTATCACACCACACCATTGCAGAACGCCCGCTTTTCCACTAGGCTCATATCCTCTTCAACAGCACCTCATCCTCGTATTTCTTAACCTCCTCATACCAGGCTTCCTTCAACGGAACGTTATTTTCCTCGCAGAAATAATCCCATACATAACCAAACGGATACGTCTTCATCTCCTCCTGCTGCATCATCAACTCTGTGAATTTCGCCTCATCCTGAAGTTCTCTAAGTTTTGTATTTGGCAAAAGCAGCGCATATAAAAGTGCCTTTTGCATATTACGCATGCCGACCACCCATGCAGCAATACGATTGATGCTCGCATCAAAATAATCAAGTCCTATCAACACGCGGTCTATTGCGTCATTTCTGACAATTTCTTTTGCAATTTCTTTTGTTTCATCATCGAGTAATACTACATGATCACTGTCCCAGCGAACGCCTCTTGTCACATGGAGCGCAATTTTGTCGTTGAATAAAAGCATTGATGATATCTTGTCAGAAACAACTTCCGTTGGATGATAATGTCCGTTATCCATCAGGCTGATAATTCCGTTTCTTGCCGCATAGTTAATTGTAAACTCACTGGAGCCTACTGTGTAGGATTCTAAGCCAATTCCGAACACCTTAGACTCTAGGCATACGAGCACCTTTTCCTTATCGTACGGGATCGCAAGGATCTCATCCAGAGACTGTTTAAATCTTGCGCGGGGACCGAGTCGGTCTGCCGGCACATCCTTCATGCCGTCCGGTATCCAGATGTTCATCGCACAGGGGCTTCCCTGCTCGGCTGCCAGATACTCGGAAATCTTGATACAGGCGATGCAATGATCTACCCAGAATTTTCTGACCTTTTCATCCGGGCTTGCAAGCGTCAAACCGTCGGAAGCCATCGGATGAGAGAAACACGTCGGGTTAAAATCAAATGCAACGCCGTTTTTCTTTCCGAATTCCACCCATTTTTTGAAATGCTTCGGCTCAAGCTGATCCCTGTCCGCATATTCCCCAGTCTCAAAAATTGCATAACTCGCATGCAGATTAATCTTGTGTTTTCCCGGAATAAGACTGAATGCCTTCTCAATATCTGCCATCAACTCTTCTGGATTTCTTGCCTTGCCCGGATAATTGCCCGTCGTCTGGATACCGCCGGTCAGCGGGCCGTCCTGATCAAAACCAGTCACGTCGTCCCCTTGCCAACAATGCATTGAAATAGCAATGCCCCGCAGCACTGAAATCGCATTATCGACGTCTACACCGAGCTTTCCATATTGCTCTTTCGCTGCTTCATAATTCTCTTTTACTGTCATAATTCATTCCTCCTGTTTTTGTTTCTGCTTTTTATAATTCAGTTCTATTTGATATTCCTTCACGCCAAACGACTCGAAGATGCACTTTCTCGCCGCCTCAAGTCCGTCAAGCTCGTTTGACTCGATCATCTGCACGGCAATATTTCCGATCGCGGTCGCCTCGGACGGACCTGCAAATACGGTGCGTCCGCTTTTTCGCGTCGTCAGTTCATTTAAATATGCCGCATTGGAGCCGCCGCCTACGATGTTGATTGCCTCGAATTTCTTGCCGGTCAGATGCTCCACCGCATCGATCGTTTCCGCGTAGCTTTCCGCAAGGCTCTGGTAAATCACGGCCGCAAGCTGTCCCAAACTCTCGGGCACAGGCTGATTTGATCTTCTGCAATACTCCTTGATTTCCTCGGTCATGTTTTCCGGAGCCAAAAAGCAATCGTCATTCACATCCACACGTGAAGGAAACTCTTTTTCACATTCGGCCATTTTGCAGATTTCGTCGAAGGAATAGGTATCGTCATATTCATGGCGGACGGACTGAATCATCCAAAGACCCATAATATTTTTCAAGAAGCGGTAGCGGTACTCATAGCCGCCCTCGTTCGTAAAATTCTTCTCTCTGCTCTCGGCCGTGCAAATCGGAGTCTTGATTTCGGTCCCAAGGAG
>CAZBRY010000016.1:0-8174 GCA_964494285.1 uncultured Lachnospiraceae bacterium | reverse complement strand
GGTACCGGAGCTGATATATAGGCAGTCATCCGTCAGGGTCGGAACGGAAATGACTGCGGAGGCCGTATCGTGGGACGCAATCTGCATCACCTTGCACTGATAGCCAATCTGTGCTGCGATTTCCTCCTTCAAGCTGCCGACGACCGTTCCCGGCATCGTCAGCGGCAAAAATATCGTTTTGGGAAATCCAAGAGTTTCTATCAGGTTCCAATCCCAGTCCTTCGTTTCTACATTCACAAGCTGTCCTGTCGTCGCGTTTGTGTATTCGCTCTTTTTTACACCTGTCAGCACAAAGTTAAAATAATCCGGTATCATCAACAGGCTGTCGGCATTTGTAAGTGTCTCAGGCTCCTGTAGCTTTGCCGCCATCAACTGGTAGATCGTATTAAACTGCAGCTTCTGAATGCCATTCCGCATATATAGGTTTTCCGGCGGAATAAGCCGGGCCACCTCCCTGTCCATTCCGAGCGTCCGGTTATCACGGTAGCCATACGTACTGCCGATAATCTGATCTTCCTTATCTAAAAGCACATAATCGACCGCCCACGTATCGATCCCCACTGTCTCAGGAATCTTTCCAATGTCCCTGCAGCGCTTCATTCCGGCAATGATTTCCTTTGAAAGCTGCTCCACATCCCAATACAGATGCCCATCCTTTTTTACCATGCCGTTTTCAAAGCGGTAAACCTCTTCTATGATAATTTTCCCATCCTGCATCGTTCCAAGAATATGTCGCCCGCTCGAAGCTCCAATATCCACCGCCAAGTAATAATCTCCCATGGTTTTCTCCTTCTCTTTGTTTCTTTTACCCAAGTGCATGGACGCACGTGCAGCCAAGCCCTTTGATTACAGTATACCCTCACATAATCACTTTTTTTAGGACCCAGTTTGCATAATTTACCGTCCTTATTTGCAATTTCATAGTTCCTATGCTACACTGTGAATGGACAAGCGATCGAATTTTGACAGAGAAAGAGCGCGAAGAGCTTTGAAGGAGCGAGCTGATGATAAACGAACAACTGCTGACACAGCTTAAGAAGATTTCCGAGGAAGAAAAAAGATTTCTATCAGGAGAAAAAAACGTCCAAAAAAGTATCTACACAAACGAAAAGGATTTTGTCATCGACAGCCACAAGATGCTGGCACGGGGAAAGCTGATCGACGTCAGGCCGCATACCCGTTTCGTCCATTTTCCGGTACACAGGCATAATTATATCGAGATTATCTACATGTGCTGCGGTTCCACCACGCACATCATCAATGGTGCGACGACTGTGAGGCTTTTGGAAGGCGAGCTGCTTTTATTCGGGCAGAATACGACGCAGGAAATATTGCCGGCAGGCACCGACGATATTGCAGTCAATTTTATCGTACTACCGGAGTTTTTTGACAGAGTTGTGGCGATGATGGAGGAAGAAAACGTCCTGCGCGATTTTTTGATTCATTCCTTAAAGCAGGAATTTGGCACTTCCGATTATTTTCATTTTCAGGCCGCCGATATCCTTCCCGTGCAGAATCTTGTGGAAAATCTCATCTGGTCTCTAATGAACAGCCAGCCGAATCGGCGAGGAATCAACCAGATTACAATGGGACTTCTTTTTTTACATTTGATGAACCACACCGACCAGATCAACAGAAATGATCCTTCCCAGTACGAGCAAAACCTCACGTTCACCGTATTAAAATATATCGAGGAGCATTACCGCACTGCCTCGCTCGAGGAAATTTCCTCGTCCTTAAAAATACCGTCCTACTATGTCAGCAGGACGGTCAAAAGACATGCAAACCATACGTTTAAACAGCTATTGCAAACAAAAAGGCTGAACCAGTCAGCTTTTCTGCTTTCAACTACCACACTTCCGGTCGAAGATATTATTACGCTTGTCGGTTATGACAACACGAGCTATTTCCATAAGATATTCCGCGAGCGCTTTTCACTGACTCCCCGCGCCTATCGCCTCGCCGGAGCGTCGGAGAATCTTACTTCCACACAGCGTATAAGCTGGCTATAAGCGATCTTGCATTAAGCCTCACTTTTTAATTTCTCACATCCCCGGATACAGGTATTTGACACCCAAATTATCAAAGAAGCCCAGCCAGTGATCGTCGGGCTTTTCGTCAGTTACAATGATATCAGCCTGATTGACATCACAAATTTTAGAAAAAGCAACTTCTTCAAATTTGGAACTGTCGATTGCAAAGATACTCTGCTTTGCAGATCGTTGCATCGTCTGCTTTGCCTGAGAAAACTGCTCGTTGCCGTCCGTGATGCCTTTCTCTATATCAATCCCCTTACAGGACATGATCGCCTTCTCCACGTTGTAGGAGCTTAATCCCTCAATCGCATGAGGACCTACAAGGGCAAGGTAGCCTTCCTTCAAACTGCCGCCAGAGGATATGATGTTCCAGTCGGATACATCCGAAAGTTCAATTATGATTTCGATCGAGTTAGTGATTACCGTCAGATTTGATTTCTGTTTGATCGCCTTAGCAATAAATACTGCTGTCGTGCTCGCATCGAGAATAATATGCTCACCGTCATTAATTAGTCCGGCTACGAGCTCCGCAATTTTCTGCTTACCCCCCACATTACGCTTTTTACGTATATTAAACGGCAAATCAATGCTCGTACTCTCATTGATGACCGCGCCTCCATAGCTCTTGACCGCAAGTCCGTCCTTATCGAGCTTATCCAGATCCCTTCTGATTGTCTCTTCGGAAACGCCGTAAAGCTGGCTTAGTTCGCCGACAACGACGCGCTTTTCCTCTTGTAGCTTTTCCAGTATTAAATTTCGCCTCTCCAATGCGAGCATAACCTACCTCCCAAAATATCTCATCATTTCTGCCATAGGTACCCGGGGTCAAAATACTTTTTGACCCCGGCACCATTATATAATCGTTTTCATCAGCTTCTCATCCGGATGCGCAATGACCGAGGAATCCAGATACATGCCACTCTCCCCAACCGATGCCCTTGCTCTTTCGATTGCCGCTTCCACCGCCGCGACTTCGCCCGTCAGGAACAGATAGGATTTTCCACACATACCTTTCGCAATGCGTAGCTCAATCAGCTCCACAATGGCCGTCTTTGCCGCTACATCCGCCGCCACAATCAGAGACGCCACATCGTAGGTTTCCAAAATGCCGAGTGCACTCGGTTTTTCAATATGAGTGGCACCATACATCGCTGAAAAAATGGACTCATGGGGGTTGCCGAGCACGAAGCTGCCGATCAGCTGATTGCAATAGGTCGTCGTTGCCACCTCTACCGCCGCATTCACCGCACTTAAATCGCCGGAGATGATCGCGATATATTTACCGGGACATACAGTCTCCGCTTCAACGATATCCACCTCTGCCGTTTTGACCATGGCATCCGTTGCCGTCACGCCTGTAGACACGGTTTTAAATTCAATCATTCCTATCGCTTTACTCATCCTGTTACCTGCGTCCTCTCTGTTCATTATCTATCATAAGATAGGTTTTTGCAACCTCTGTTATCGTACCATGAATGGAAGAATGAATCGCTACACTCAAGCCGTCTGCGGGTTTTGCAATTAGCTGCCCCGCGCACACCTTGTCGCCCTGCGCAACAACAGGCACCGCCGGTGCGCCTATATGCTGGCTCAATAATATTTTCACCCTGTCAACAGGAACCTCGGTATGATCAATCGGCGCCGGTTTATGATAGCGATACAGACCAAGTCGTGCCTCCATTCGTTCCTCCGGTACCATCCTGTATTTTCTTGAATCGGATACCGGCGCCCCCTCTGCTTCAGGCAGTTTCACTCCGGTTTTCCTGAGTCCTGTTTTATATTCGCCGATTAAAGTTCTTGGGGATAAGCCCTGCGGACAGGAGAACAGCTCGCACAAGCCGCATGAGGAGCAGAACATCGTATCCAAAAATGGCCTCATATCCTGAAAATCCATGTTGGCCGCCGAACGCATAAACCGATGCGGTTCGATCGGATGGCCGAGCAGATACCGTGGACATAAATCGGTGCATGCCTCGCATTGGCAGCATGCCGATGCGGCACGCTTCATGTCAATGGACGAAGATCGGCGCTTTCGCTGAATCATTTGATGGTTTTCCGGTAGCACAAGTACCGCATTCGTTGTCTTCGTAACCGGATCCTCAGAGCCACCTATTAATCCCATCATTGGACCGCCCAATAAATAAATCGGATGCTCTGTTGTGACAAAACCTGCTTTAGATACCGTTTCACGGATCGTACTTCCGATCGGCATCTTGACTGTCACCGGATGCTCTACCTCTCCGACAACTGTCACATATTTGCTATGTACCGGCACCTGTTTTTCCACCGCCTGATAAATATTGTAAATGGTTTCCACGTTAAATACCGCGACACCTTCTTCGATCGGCAGACCTCCTGGGCGAATCACCTTACCTGTCGCTTCGTAAATTAGAACGATCTCATCTCCCATCGGGTAAACCTCCGGCAAAAGCTGCAGACGCATCCCGGGAAAATCTCCGATACAAGACTCAAGCGCATCAATGGTCTCACGATAGCTTTTCTTAATACCGATAACCGATTCCTTCGCATGAACCGTTTCAGCCAGCATCGCGAATGTTTTTAAAATCTCATAGGATCGGTCACACAGCAATTGTCTGTGAAGGCTTAAAAGCGGTTCACATTCCGCGCAGTTCATGATGATGATTTCCGCGCGTTCATCAATCTTCCTATATGTAGGAAAGCCGGCACCACCGGCTCCGACTATTCCACTGTTTTTTACAATATTCTTTAATTCCTCCAGCTGCATGCCGCCCTACTCCAATCCGCTTCCGTCATCCACGATACCAACAATTGCCGCATCGATCGGCGCATCCGGCAGTCCACAGCCGATTCTTGCCGCGCTGCCCGTCGCCACAAGGACAACTTCTCCGACACCCGCACCGATATTATCGATCGCCACAAGTTGGCTGTTTTCCCCTTTCATCGAGGCAATCGGCTCTACAATCATAAATTTGTTTCCAATTAGATTTTCACTTTTTCTGGTCGATACAACACTGCCCGTTACTTTTCCAACTATCATGGCATCCTCCTGTTTATGAATCACTTTGTGTCTTGCAGCATTATTTAATAATCGTAACCTGATCGCCTGTTTTGATCGAACAGGCATTCGCCTCATCCGTATCAATATGCATTTCCAGACTGTAGCTATCATCTATCCGGATCTTAACCTGATTCAATATCGTGCCGCGTGCGTTGTCTGCTTTAACAGAAACCAGTTCTCCGTCCCGCACATTCGCCGCCCGCGCATCCGCAGGTGACATATGGATGTGACGCTTTGCAACGATACAGCCTTCTTTTAAGTAAACAGCACCCTTCGGACCGACAAGCGCGATCGGCGCACTGCCGGCAACATTCCCAGACTCCCTGACAGGAGCCGTGATGCCAAGCTTCACAGCATCTGTTGCGGAAATTTCCACCTGGGAAGCTTTCCTTGCCGGTCCTAATATTCTTACATTCTCTATCGCTCTAAGCTTGAGTCCGACAATCGTCACCAGCTCATTTGATGCAAACTGTCCGCCCATCAGCTCTTTTTTCTTCGTTAATTGATATCCTTCTCCGAATAATATCTCCACATGTGCCTGTGTCAGGTGCACATGTCTTGCCGATACACCGATCGGCACCGCAAATCCGTTTCCTGTCTGTTTTTTTTGATCGAGCGCTTCTATCACCAGTCTCGTGATTAGCGTAATATTCTCTGTATCCAAATGTGGCACTCCTCTCTGTGAGGTTTTGAAAAGACGGCACTTTTACGCCCGCCTAAGCGGCTTCCCCGAATCGTTTCGGGGAAGCTTTTGTTTATTTCCGAGAATAACTCTACTTTACTTTTGGTAAAATCATTTCCACATCATTGTGTGGCCTCGGGATGACGTGGGTCGCTACTAATTCGCCAAGTCTGCCTGCTGCTGCGGAACCGCTTTCTACAGATGATTTTACAGCACCTACATCTCCGCGTACCATAACGGTTACAAGACCAGAACCAATCTTCTCCGTTCCTACTAACGTTACGTTTGCTGCCTTGCACATTGCATCCGCTGCCTCAATCGCTGCTACGAGACCCCTTGTTTCAACCATTCCCAATGCTTCCTGTGACATCATGTTTTCCTCCTTTTTGACTGCAGCGTCTGCTGCGATTGTTTTGACTGCAGCGTCTGCTGCGACTGTTTTGACTGCCGGCTTGGCGGCTGTTTTTTTTGTGCTGCTATTATTTACTGCCATTCTATCTCCTCCTGTATGGAGTGTTTTTCAGTATTACCCTCTTCTGCCGATGTCTTCATAAATCGGCTCGCACTCAAAGCAATCAGCCTTTCTATTTCTTCATGGGGATTCGCAATCACACCGTAGGCCACCGGCTTTTTGATGGCATTTTGACATGCAGCCTCGACTGCGTTCGCAACGGCTGCCACCTCACCTCTAATAACGATCGTCACAAGCCGTCCGCCTAATTTTCTTTCCCAGGTTGCCAACTTAACTGCAGCCGTCTTGCACATCACATCAAGCGCGTCCACTGCGGCCGCAACACCGGTTATTTCAATAAAGCCTAAAGCCTTGCCCATGAAACGACTCCCTCCTTCGTGCTCACCTAAATTTCTCTAATGCGCCGAATCACGCCGAGTGATTCGTGTGCATCCCCGTCAATCGTTTAATGAAATTAAACGGTTGGCAAAATCTTTTCCACGTCATTATGCGGTCTTGGGATGACATGCTGTGCCACAAGCTCACCGAGCCTGCTTGCCGCTGCCGCGCCGGACTCTACCGCCGCCTTCACAGCACCTACATCTCCGCGTACCATAATCGTTACGAGACCAGAGCCGATCTTCTCCGTCCCTACCAATACTACCTCAGCCGCTTTTGTCATGGCATCCGCTGCCTCGATCGCTGCCGTCAAACCTCTTGTTTCAATCATTCCTAATGCTTCCCTTGCCATTTCCTTATCCTCCTAAAATTATTCATGGTTTATTATTTTTGGTAACATTTCGGCAGCCGTCATGGGATACCGAATCATTTTATTTTTTATCGAAAGCACTTAATTTCAGCATCTTCGCCGTATCTTCCGTGGGGCGCGCGATGATATGGTGCTGTACGATTCCCGTCATACTCCTCGCCACCTCTTCACCTGCTGCCATCGCCGCCTCAACATTACTCACCGATCCGCGGAATTTAACCGTCACAAGCAGGGGAACAGGCAGTGCATCCGCATTTGCCGGTTTGTTTTTGTCAAAGGTTTCCAGCCATACATCCGCTGCCTTACAACCGGCATCCGCTGCCAAAAAGGCACAGGTTAAACCGAACACTTCCAATATCCCTACTGCATCCTCTGCCATATTCATACTCTCCTTACAAAATAATTGCAATCTTTAAACCGGTCATCGCCAAGTTTGTCTTGTGCGCCTCGTTGATTTTCTCTAACGGAAATACGTCCGTAATCAACTGATCCATCGGAAGTCCGATACGCTTCGCGCTCTTTAAAAAGTCAAATGTCGTTGCATAATCTCTAAGCGTATATACCCAGGATCCAACAATCGTAATCTCTTTTGAGCAAATATCAAAATGCGGATTGATTGTCGCGTCGCCGCCGTTGATGAAAAATCCAAGCTCGCAAAGGCCGCCGCCGTTTCGGACAAATTTATAGATATTAGCGTGTGCGACCGGAGAACCCGTACACTGGAATGCAAAGTCCGCCAGAGATCCGCCAAATGCCGCCCTTACGCCATCCGCCAGTGCCTCGATCCCCTTGAAATCCTTGAAGTTCACCGTTTCCGTCGCGCCGAGCTCTTTTGCAAAGTCAAGACGTTTCTGCTCTCCGTCAATCGCCACAATATTCTGGATGCCCATCGTTCTTAAAATCGCGATACAGATCAGGCCAATCGGTCCGCAACCCTGTACGGCCACCCTTGAATTGAACCTCAAAATTCCGGTCGACTTTGCCCGCTCTACCGCATGAATCAGAACCGCACAAGGCTCAATCAGAATTCTTGAATACAAATTCAAATCGCTGACATTGAATACGCTAGAGCCTCCTCTGATCAATATGTAATCCGAAAACCATCCATTGAAGTGGATGTCGTCATCGGGAAGTAGGCCATATACATCAGCACCGCCTACATTCTGCTTGTTCAAGTCAAACATCGTGATTTCCGG
>CAZBRY010000015.1:16000-18916 GCA_964494285.1 uncultured Lachnospiraceae bacterium | reverse complement strand
CGCCGTCTCAATGACTTCCTTTACCGTAAATCCAATTCCATTTCCAAGATTAAAAACATCGCTGCCCTTTCCGCTTAACAGATACTTTACCGCCAAAATATGCGCCTGTGCCAGATCCGTCACATGGATATAATCCCGGACGCAGGTGCCGTCCTTTGTCGCATAATCATCTCCGAAAATGCTGATATACTCCCTTTGTCCGTTTGGTACCTGTAAAATCAACGGAATCAGATGGCTTTCCGGATTGTGCGCCTCTCCAATTTCTCCGCTCTCATGCGCGCCGCATGCATTAAAATAGCGGAGGGATACATACCGAAGTCCGTGCGCTTTTCCTACCCATTTGAACATTTTTTCCATGGAGAGCTTCGTTTCGCCGTAGGTGTTCGTCGGCAGTGTCCGGTCTCCCTCAAGGATCGGCAGATTTTCCGGTTCTCCATAAGTTGCCGCCGTCGAAGAAAATACGACCTTATCGATTCCATGCGCGACAAGCGCGCCCAACAATACCATTGTACCATATAAATTGTTTTCATAATACTTTAAAGGATCCGTCATGCTCTCGCCGACAAGAGAGCTTGCCGCAAAATGGATGACGGCGTCAATATTTGTTTCCTTTTCAAATACGCTGTCAAGAAACGCCCTGTCCCGGATATCTCCTTGATAAAATGCTGCCTTCGGATGCACGGCCGCTTGATAGCCCGTCAGCAGGTTGTCAATAATCACAACCTCCTCGCCTGACTCGATCAACGCATATACCGTATGGGAGCCGATATAACCGGCGCCGCCTAATACTAAAACCTTCATATTATTTTCTTTCCTTTCCCTGATTGTATTCCAATATTTTTGCTTACAGCACCTTCCTGCCGCCGTATTTTCTCACCTTTAATACATGACAGCTTCCCTCGCCAAAAAAGTGTTCTATCTTTTCCTTGTATTCCGCTACTATGTCATTTGGTACAAATGCCTGAATCGTACCTGCAAATCCGCCCCCGTGCACGCGGCAGGCTCCTCTTTTTCCCAAAATTCTCTCACTCAGCGCCAGTCCAAGAGAAACGCTCTGGTTCTGTACGTCGCAGTTTGCAAATACATTCTGTAAATATTTATAGGAGCTGTCGCCGGACTCAGTGATCAGGCGCTTAAATTCCTCAAAATCGCCGTTCTGCAGGGCGGCTGCCTCGTCGCCTGCCCGTTTATGATCTCCAAAGAAATGAATGGCGCGAAGCACGCCGCGGTCGCCCGTTTTTTCCCTGATCTTCGGAAGCTCTCTGTAAAACTGCTCCTCATCCACTTCCCTTAAATATTGACACCCAAAATATTCCGCCACTTTTTTCATCTCCTGCGGCACAAGCGCGTATTCCTCCGTCAAATCCGCATGATTTCCTTTTGTATCTACAATGCACAGGCTATGCGCAAACTTATCAAAATCCACATCCACTTTCTTTACCATCGGATTTTTTGTATCCGCAAAATCAATATTGACAAGGCTTCCGACCGAAGACGCCATCTGATCCATAAGGCCGCACGGCTTTTCAAAATAAACATTTTCCGCATACTGGCTGACCTGCGCGATCAGGATCGGGCTGACTTCCATATCATTATATAAACCCGAAATGACTGTTCCGACCGCCACTTCAAAAGCCGCCGACGAAGAAAGTCCTGCGCCCATCAGCACATCGCTCGTCATATAAGCGCAAAAACCGCCGAGCTGATAGCCCTCCTCCTGCAGCTTGTAAGCCACACCTCTGATCAGCGCTTCGCTCGTTCCGACCTCCTCCGCCTTTTTGCTAAGGTCGTTTAACGCGATCGGCATGATATGAAAGCTGTCGGATACGATTTTGATCTGTCCGTCCTCAGTTTTTGCCGCGATGGCAATCGCGTCCAGGTTGATACCTGCCGCGAGCACCTGTCCGTGCTGATGATCCGTATGGTTGCCGCCAACCTCGCTTCTGCCCGGCGCGCTGTAGATTTCCACCTCCCGCTCGCCGTACAGCTCTTCAAATTTCTCGATCGCCTTTAAATAGCGCGCCGTCTGATAGTCGAGCACCGTTTCATCCATATAAATGTCCTTTAGCAGCGCCTGGTATTTCTTTTCCTGCAATTCCTTCTTTAAGCATCCCGTCGCCTTCATAACCCGTCTCCTTTTTTTGTAGTTTGGTAAACATTGTTTCTATATTTACTAAACAATTAAGTTTTTACTTGCAATTTTTAGTAAATCGTATATAATTAATTATATACTCATTTATTTTCATTTTGTCAATACCTTTCTTGCAATAAGTAAACAAAGGAGGCTCCTCTTATGGCGACGATCAGAGAAATTGCAGCAAAGGCACAGGTATCCCCTGCTGCCGTGTCCAGAATCCTAAATAACGACCCCTCTCTCAACGTCACGGTCGCTACGAAGCAGCGGGTTTTTGATATCGCGGCAGAGCTTGGATATAAAAAGAAAGAGCGTGGCAAAAAGAACTCCAACACGCTTACCTATGGCATCCTTCAATGGTATTCCCCGAAGCAGGAGCTGGATGACCCTTATTATTTATCCATTCGTCTCGGCGTAGAAAATTACTGCACGGAAAACCACATCAACGTGATCCGTGCCTTTCGCTCGGACTCCGAGCACATAGCCTCTCTTTCGGGTGCAAACGGTTTGATTTGTATCGGGAAATTTGACAACGAGGAAATCGAACATTTTAAAAAGCTGACACCCTGCTTTATCCTCGTGGATATGCATACGGCACGGGTGGAATACAATTCTATTTCTCTTGATTTTGAAAATGCCGTAAAGGACGTGATGAATTATCTGTACGAACTCGGGCACCGGACGATTGGCTATCTCGGCGGCAGGGAATATTTAAAGGGGCATACCGTTTATCCGGATATGCGCCGTCAGGTTTTCCAGTCCTTCTGCGAAACGCACGGCAT
>CAZBRY010000015.1:9898-15990 GCA_964494285.1 uncultured Lachnospiraceae bacterium | reverse complement strand
CCTATACCTCCGACGCAGGTTACCATATGATGACCTCTCTCATTCAGGAGAAAAGGGTTCCTTCCGCTATTTTTGCCGCCAGCGACAGCATTGCCATCGGCGCCATGCGCGCGCTTGCTGAAAACGGTTACCAGATTCCGAAGGACGTTTCCATCGTCGGCTTTGACGATATCAGCAGCGCGGCTTATACGACGCCGCCCCTGACAACCGTTCATGCTCCTTCTTACGAAATGGGTGCTTACGCCGCCGCTTTTCTGACGACGCAGTACCCCTTATTCGAGCAATACAAAACCCCTCTCCACATGACACTTCCATGTCAGCTTGTGAAGAGGGGCTCGTGTTAAATTAATTTTACTGTACGGCAGTCAGGTAACTCGTTACGGCGTATACGGTCTGCCCGTTATAGCTGATCCGCGACCAGCCCTTGCTGCTTGTGCCGGTGCGCTGCAGCGCTTCGCCGCTGGAAACGGTCGCAACGACGGTATCGGCGCTTTCCGTGTTCGGCACGGTTCTTAGATTTGTCTGGATCTTCGGCGTCACCGTATCGTTTACGGCTGTGAAGCTCATGCCGGCCTCCGGGTTTTCCGTTGTCGGCGTATTCGCCGCCTTATAATTCATATCCGTCGTCAAATACTGCGTTACGGCATAGACAGTCTGGCCGTTATAGAGCAGTCTGGACCAGCCGCCTGTCGAGGTGCCTGTTCTCGTCAGCACTTCCCCATAAGAGACAAGTCCTATAATATTATCGCCGGACGACATATCCGCGCTGCTTCTTAAGTTTACATCATTCTTTGGCGTCACCGTATCATTCACGAGCGTGTATCCGTCCGCATCCACGCCGCTTCCTGAAGAGGATTCCGAAGATCCTGTGGAAGTCTGGGCAGATGCCGCGCTGTAGCTCAAATCCGTAGTTAAATAACTTGAAACCGCATACAGCTTCTGGCCGTTGTAAAGAACTCTGGCCCAGCCATTATTTCCGATTCCTGTTCTTGTCGCGGTTTCCCCATTTTTCAGCTTGACGGCGATCGTACTGTCATCGGCGGAGCTTGGCACCGTACGAAGGTTCGTCTCGCTTTTAGCCGTCACGGTCTCATTGACCTCGGTAAATACAATGCCGACTTCAGGATTCGCCGCTACGATTTCCACGGGGGTCGTCGTATCCTTCGGTTCGGCAGCCTGACTATAGCCAAAATATGCCACATTGATATCTGTTCCCTTAGGTACGCCGGCAATCGTGCCGTTACTCGTATACTGCCACATCGCATGGCTGCCCGTATAGCTTGAGCTTGCCGTCTGCGGATAAGGCACCTCCGGATATTGAGATACCCAAATTTTATATTTTGCGGCAAGCTGATCCGTTTCCCAGTCCGTATTATCCGTCAGCTCATTTTTAGACGCATAAAACATCGGCGTATATCCTTTTGCCTGTACATAATCAAGAAAGGCCATCGCAATACTGCTTCTTTCCTCTTTCGTCAGAGAATACTGCCTGCTTGTCGTTGTTTTAAAATTCTCACAGTTGTAGGCGACCGGGTAAGTAATCGGATACTGGGCGATAAAGCTCGTGACCCATGCCGCTTCCTCCGCGGCTTCCTCGGCCGTAATTGCCGTGGAGTAGAAATAGGCGCCGAGCTTGATTCCTGCCGCCTGCGCCTGCTGAAGATTATATTTCGCACAGGGATCTTCATAAATCACGCCGGTCGATTCCGCACGGTAACCGACACGGATGAGCGCAAATTCGATTCCGGAAGCAGCCACCTGCTGCCAGTCGATCGTTCCCTGCCATTTGGCAACGTCAATCCCGAGCGTAATGCCGCTCGTCTCATATTCATTTTTCAACACGGTAATTTCCACTTTTGCGCCGCTGCTTTCGCCGTCCGTATTTTTCTCCGCCTGCGGATCATCCGCATCGTCCATTTCCGCCACATCCGCCGCAACCGGATTTTCTATTTCAATAATCGGCGTTTCCACCGCATTATCCGAAGTCATATCAATTGCTATTTCCGGCTCCACACTAATTGCTGGTGTTTCCTCTTCCTTCTTTCCACAGCCGGTCAGGCCGACAACCATAACGGTAATGAGCAAGAGCGCCATTCCTCTTTTAATATCACATAAAAAACTGCCCTTTTTCATTTTTTCTTCCCTTCTCATCTTAAATCATTCCTTTTTTAAAAATGTCTTACATACTTTTTTGTACTGGGCATAGGCGGCTAAGCCGACAGTCAGAGTATACCCCTTTTTTCTCAAAAAATCTATCTATCCCTCCCTTCCTGCGTCAAAATTAAAGAAATCTTAAGTTTCAGACACATCCTGGAAAACACCACACATACACGATTTGCATAAAATTTCGTTTCGCGGTATGATTAGAAACAACATGAAAAGTATAGAAAGAGAGTTTTTATGATACACGAAATCTATCCCGAAAAATTTGATCCTACATTTTTAGAAAAACAGGCGAAAGTTTCCCATTATGCTCTCGCCTATATAGATACCGATATTTTTGTAAAGATGGAAAATGGCCGTGTCGTTCTGCCCAGATTTTCCGATATAAAAGAACTTTATCCGGAGAATTATGAGACCCTTATTGCGCAGGCTCACTATCTGTTTGCCATTGATGAACATCCCTATTTTCTTATCACCTTGCCAAAGGGAGCAGAAAAACTGTTTTCCGTTTATAAAACGCTCACTGATCAGGCAGTCTCGGCACCCGGTCATGAGGAATCACAGTTTTTCTTTTTTAATATCTATAAATTTCGAGAATTAAGTCCGCTTTCGATGGTGTTTGCCGGTGCGACCGGTTCTCATATTGCACGTTGGATGTCCTCCCGCAGTTTCTGTGGAAAATGCGGGGCAAAAGCTATTTCTTCTAAAAAAGAGCGTGCGATCGTCTGCCCTATCTGTGGGCAAGTAGAATATCCCAAAATTTCTCCCGCCATTATTGTGGCGGTTAAAAATGGCGATAAACTCCTGCTTGTGCGGAATAATTACGGTCCCTACCGAAATCTCGGGCTTGTCGCCGGATTTGTTGAAATCGGAGAGTCTTTTGAGGACACAATACACAGGGAGGTGAAGGAGGAAGTCGGTTTAGAAGTAAAAAACATCAGGTATTATAAAAGTCAGCCATGGGCCTTTTCCGATACGGAAATGATAGGCTTCACGGCTGACTTATCTGGGGGAGATACGATTGTTCTTCAGGAAAGCGAGCTTTCCGAAGGCGGTTGGTACTCCCGCGAGGAAATACCGGAAATTCCTCACCGCTTGAGCGTGGGTTCCGAAATGATCCGGCTGTTCAAAATAGGCAGGCTTTAGTCATAGCTCGTCGCCGTCGCGATCAACTCGTCGATCACCTGCTGCGGGATCTGCTCCGCTTTCATGTATGCATATGCGGTTCTCTGAATTCCATCCTTTGTTTTATAAAGGATCTCGAACCCAATTCTTTGTTCAAACGGGCACAGCGTCATATTGGACCAGTTATAACTGGAATTGACCAGATCCCTGCAAAGCTGTTGAATCATTGCTTTGTCCTGCGGATTAGAATTCACGTAAAGCTTTCCTTCGCTGTATTGATCTTTCATCTCCAATACATCGGAAAGATATCCGCTATCGGTCACTTTAATGCTTTCCAAGTCATCCTGGCTGATATCGTTTGTCATAGTTCCTACCTCAACACCCATTCCTTTCATTACGGCAAGCGTATTCGTATAAGATGGATAAATATAATACCCAGAAAGTGAATCCTCATACCTTGGTAACTGGTATACCGGATTTAATTTGGCAATCGGCACCTCCGTCTCCAGTGTTTTGACCGACAATTTCCTCAAATCCCTTTCATAAACGTTTAGAAACCTCTGCATTTCTGCCCCGTTTAAGGAAAGCTGCTTATCTCCCCAAACGTCATACACCTCCACTCGCTTAAATACGTTTTGTTCAATCATCGGCAGAATATCGTAGGAAGCCTCTTTGTATTCTTCGCTGTCGTAAATCTCGGCAAGAGCTGTCCTTGCACTTTCCACCTTCACTGCATAGCTTCTATAAACTGCCCTTCCATTGTTTAAGGTATATCGAATTTGATATGTTAATGGCGTCACATCGGTTTCCTCCACCAAATCGGCGGAACCTCTTCCCAACAAATTGATCGGTGTGTAGTTATTTGAATTTTGTCCTCTCAGTACATTAATCTGTTCCACACCAAGCTTACCAAGCGCATATACCGCATGAATATTGTCAAATGACGTCTGCTTCAGCTGATTACTATAGCGATCCACATATCTGCCATTTACAACTCCATTTTCTATATTTTCAAATAAAAAGGAGGACATGTCATTATCTATATTCGTAAATACAACGGATGCACTCTTAATGCGATCTTCCCTCGGCAAATAGGAATCATAGCCTAGTAAATCCTGCCGATAAATAATACCAATCAATGCCGTAATAAAAAGGCAAGCCAAAAGTTGTCTCTTATGGTTGAAAAATGCTTTAAAGTCAAATTGATAAATAATCTCCATCATACAATGACAAACAACGCCGGCCAAAATTAATCCAAACCAGAACCAGTTGCCCATTGAATTTGCCTGCATGCTTTCAAATATAATACTGCCGCACATAGCAACCAAGATAACAATAAAAATACTGATCACTGCTTCTGTCCTTTTAAATGCAATTGCCTTTCCCGCTGCTTCTGAAGGACGCTTTTTATATAGCAGCAATGCTATCACGAAGAATGCCGCTGCAATGATTACCGTTATCATCAGATGAAACGCCTGCTGCCCGGCCGTCACATTTGAATACTCGGAGCAGCTATTTACGTAATAAGCATAAGATGCAAGTGGCGAAATAAACGGCAGACTTCTTAAGGCCTCCCCCTCCGTATGGTAGTAACTGGAATAGGTGGAAAAATATGTTGAGGAATAACAGTATAAAATCTCACTGGCAACCAGCCCGTAAAACAAGAACACACCTGTCGCCGCCATAGAAACAAGCAAATTACCCGTCAGCATAACCGCAATAATTGTAACATGATAAATCAGCAGAAAATAAATGACATTCCCGACAATCGCATGTAGATAAATCAGCTTGGCTTCATTTGTAAAAAAGCCTTTTGTGACCGCTACCATAATTACCGTTACGGTCTGTATAAAATAAACGCTTAAATAAATAATAATTCCGCTTAGGTAGGACACAAAAAATAATTTTTCCCGCTTGATTGGGATGCTGTGATACAGGTCTATTTTCTTTTTCGAAAATAGATAAGCAAAGCTCGTCAGAGCAAGCAAAATGGCAATGCTCATCGTCAGCACGATGTCGACCGCTGATGGACGCAGCGCATCTATCATTACCTGCGTCAGTTCCTGCGGAATCTGAATATAAGTTTCATTATTCTCGTATTGCAGCAAAAGAACAATAGGGCCTAAGAGTAACGCTCCAAGTAAAGAAACGACCGCCACACAAATCTTTCGTTTCATTTCATCCATTAATAATTTAGAGAATAAGGCTCTTGATGTCATAGCCGGCCACCTCCGTTTCACTGATAAATATTTCCTCTAGAGACAGCGGAAGAATTTCCGAAAAAATCGGGTTTTTCCCGCGTATCGCCTGTTCAATTTGTTCCCGCTCGCCATGAAGCGTTATCGTATATAAAGAACCCCTCTGCTCGATTTTAAACGGATTCATTTCATCCATAAAAGCAACCTGTGACTCCGTATTCCGGAATACACACTGGAGCTTGTGGATATTGCATTTTAGCTCCTCCAAATCCTTTGAGAAGAGAATCCCTCCCTTATGTAAAAGACCAACATGGTCACATATATCCTCGAGCTCACGTAGATTGTGAGAGGCAATGATCGGTGTCATTCCGCGATCCTCCATTTCCGCAACAAAAATACTTTTTACCGCCTGCCGCATAACCGGATCAAGTCCGTCAAAGGTCTCGTCACAAAGCAAATACTTTGTATTCGCACAAATTCCGAGAATTACGGAGACCTGTTTTTTCATTCCTTTTGAAAATGTGTTAATTTTACGGTTTTTATCCAGACCAAATTTCACCGATAGTGCTGATTATTTTGTAGTTCACAGCTGCTCTGTAACAGCCA
>CAZBRY010000015.1:5483-9888 GCA_964494285.1 uncultured Lachnospiraceae bacterium | reverse complement strand
TCCCGATCAGTGCTTCAAATCGATCTGTGTCAAACCTTTCGTAAACTGCCGCATAATAATTTTTCATCTCTGCGGGTGTCGCATTTGAAAAGAAAAACTGTTCATCTGAAATATAAAATATCTGTTTCTTTGCTTCTTCATTTTCGTATACGGAAACACCGTCTATCAGAATTTCACCGACCTCCGGCTTTAATACGCCGCAAAGCATTCTTAAAAATGTACTCTTTCCGGCACCGTTCGTACCAATCAATCCAAATACCGAACGATCCTGAATTTTAGCAGAAACGTGATCAATTGCTTTCATCCCGTCAAAGCTCTTTGTAATTTCTACTGCTTCAATCATTGATCTTCTCCTCCTCCATAGCAATCCGCCACAATTATTTCTATCTCTCCCCGTGCAATTCCGAGCTGGACAGCCGCTAGTAGGGACTTTTTCACTCTTTTTATGGTCTCTTTTTTTTCTTCCTGCATCCAAACGCCTCTGTCGCTGACAAAATTGCCCCTGCCTTTTACCGTATAAACAAACCCACTCTTTTCAAGTTCCGCATAGGCACGCTGGATCGTATTGGGATTGATGGACAGCTCCATTGCAAACGTCCTGACGGACGGCAGCTTTGCATCCGGTTCTAAGGCGCCCTTAACGATCAAGTTCTGCAATTTTTCCATGACCTGTTCATAAATCGGCCGCTTATCCTGATAATCAATATAAAACATAGCTTCTCCTTCCTGAATTGATTTTATATTATGTGTACCAACATTCCTAATACACTTAATATATAAGTTTTTTTTCTTGATGTCAACTATTTTTTATTTTTGTGGTAATTTTTATTGTAATCAAAAAAAAAGCAAGAAAACGAATTACAAACCTCGACAAACTCAATAAAAGAGGTTCTTAATTAGCTTCTCTGCTCTATTTATTCTTAAATCCGTGCGCCCGGCTTTGAATGCCTCTCTACACACGTTACCTTCGTAGCCAACTCAATTCAGGCACCCTCACGGCACACAGAAGTTCCCATTTAGTGCTGCTCCATTCCTGACCTGACACGATTCATGGATTTCTGTTGCGCAAGACCCAAATATCAACATCGCTTTCAAAGGGCTGCTGCATAAATTAGCACCCGGGGCCGGACATCACCCCTGCTATAGCGGATTGCAGGTACAGGGAGCCGCTGCTTCCCCGGCTGCACGGATTCTTAATTATACTGTCTTTCTTGACTTTTGTCAAATTAGAAATTTACTTCCTCGCCATAGTAAATACAGGTAAAGAGTTTCTCCATCGTTGCGGGATCAATCGGCCTCGGGCTGGAGCCTGTACATGCATCACCGACTGCATTCTCAGAAATCGCGGAAATTTTCTCTTTAAACTCTTCTTCTACAATGCCAAATTCCTTCAGGCTGTTCGGGATCTGCATACGATTGTTCAGCTCAACAACCCTTGCACACAAACCATCTATTGCCTCTTTTTCAGTTCCATTAATTCCAATGGAAGCAGCAATTTCAGCATATCGCTTTGCGGCCTCTTCATTTTTTGCATTATATTTGATCACATATGGCAAATACATTGCGTTGGCAAGACCGTGTGTAATATGTCCGGTAGAAAAAGCCGCGCCGGTCTTATGTGCCATAGAGTGTACAATACCTAAAAGCGCGTTTGAGAAAGCCATTCCTGCAAGGCACTGTCCGTAATGCATCAGCTCCTTCGAATCCTTGTCGCCGTCATAGCTTTTTGTCAATTCACTGTTGACGATCTGAATCGCTTTGATCGCAAGCGGATCCGTAAATGGAGAATGTAAGGTTGATACATATGCTTCAATTGCATGAGTAAGCGCATCCATGCCGGTATATGCAACAAGACTCTGCGGCATTGTCTCTGCAAGAACAGGGTCCACAATCGCGATATCGGGTGTGATATTAAAATCAGCAAGCGGGTATTTGATTCCCTTTGCATAATCCGTAATAACAGAAAAAGCCGTCACTTCCGTAGCGGTTCCGGAGGTGGAAGGAATCGCCGCAAACTTCGCCTTGGTTCGAAGTGTCGGGAAGTTAAAAGGAGTAATGAGCTGTTCAAATGTTGTTTCCGGGTATTCATAGAATGCCCACATTGCCTTCGCCGCATCAATCGGAGAGCCGCCGCCCATCGAAACAATCCAGTCCGGCTCAAACTCTCTCATTGCCGCTGCACCCTTCATGACCGTTTCAACAGAAGGATCCGGTTCAACGCCCTCAAATAAAAGCGTTTCCATGCCGGCCTCTTTCAAGTAGTCAAGCGCTTTGTCCAAAAAGCCAAACCGCTTCATTGAGCTGCCTCCCACAACCAAAATCGCCTTTTTCCCTGTTAAGGTTTTTAGAACCTCCAAAGAATCCCTTCCATAGTAGATGTCTCTGGGTAAAGTAAATCTGCTCATTTTGTCGTTCCTCCTTTTAAGTTAGTAAACATCGCTGTTGACAGTTAATTAAAGTATATCAAAAATAATATAATTCGCAATACTTTTCCACCGTGTTCAGCTCTCTTCCTCTGTTTTCTCCCTTTTGTTTCTAATCCGCAACTGTGCAAAAAATTCTGACAACATACTGCTGCATTCCTGTTCCAACACACCGGATGTAATTTCCACCTGATGATTAAACTGCTCCAATTGCAAAATATTTAAGACTGAGCCTGCGCATCCGGATTTTGGGCTCATGCTTCCTATTACAACTTTGTCAATACGTGCCTGTACACATGCGCCTGCACACATCTGACACGGCTCCAACGTCACATAAAGCGTGCAGCCTTCCAGACGCCAATCGCCCATTTTTTTGCTGGCCTTATTGATGGCTGTCATCTCCGCATGGGAAAGCGTATTCTTATCTGTATTTCTCCGGTTGTAGCCCCGGCCTATAATTTTATCCTCAAATACAATCACGCAGCCGATTGGCACTTCACCGAGCGCATATGCCTTCTTCGCCTGCTTCAATGCCTGTCTCATATACTTTTCTTCTGTTGTCATTTTTACCTTACTCCTTATTTTCTGTTCCTTGAACTTAAGGGATGAATCGTCTATAATAATATAGTATCTGGGTCTAAGGTATTTTATCACAAGGGAGCTCTTTCATGCAAATACATGGCTTACAAAAAACAACACTGCTTGATTATCCGGGAAAAGTAGCCGCCACCATTTTTTTTGGCGGATGTAATTACCGTTGCCCGTTCTGCCACAATAGGAATCTTGTCGATCATCCCGAATCCGAACCTGTCATCTCCTCGCAGGAGATACTTTCCTTTTTAAAATCGCGCAAAAATATTCTGGATGGTGTCTGTATCACCGGCGGCGAACCAACCCTGCAAAAGGATCTGATCCCGTTTCTATATGAAATAAAGAAATTGGGATACCTCGTAAAGCTTGATACAAACGGTTCTCATCCGGATATTTTAAAAGCACTCGTGGAAAATCAACTGATTGACTACGTCGCAATGGATATCAAATCCTCGCCCAGTACTTATGTTGCTGTTAGCGGGGTGAAGGAGCTTTCCTTTGCACCGATACAGAAAAGTGTTTCTTTTTTGATCCGGGGAGCGCTCCCTTATGAATTCCGCACGACCGTCATCGCTGAATATCATAGCGAAGCAGTTTTTCATGAAATTGGCACGCTGATCTCAGGCGCCGAATATTACTATCTGCAATCCTTCCAGGATTCCGAATTTGTTGAAGATCATACGCTCCACGCCTGTACGAAAGCGGAGCTGCTTCACTTTCAGGAGATACTTTCCACTTATGTTAAGCACGTCAGTCTGCGCGGTGTCGACTGACAGGCTAACTAAGTACCTTTGTATAATAACCGAAGCTGCCCTGTGCCACCTCTCCGTTAAGCGCCGGCAGAAACTTATTAAAGCCAAACATTTTTGCCATCATTTCTTCTTTTTCATAATAAACGCCTGGTACACCGATTGAATAGATATCTAAATCAAGATCTCTGCCAAGGATCAGGTATTTGTAATTTTGATATCCATGTAGCAGAAAGCTATTGTTTACAAGAGTAATATATTCTTTTTTAAAAAACTCAATCTCTCTTGGCGTGATGCTCAAATATTCTTTATTCTCTATCTTTTCAAAGGGGTGCACCGATGGAAACAGTTCTTTGAGCCGTCCAAACATCTCCTCCTGATCCGATTCCTGCGCTTTTATCTGCTGCAACTGTTCGTCTATTACTTCTATCACCGATGTACTGGCGGGGGTATCCGATATCTCCGGCAAAACCTCCTGCTCCTCCTCTAAAGGCTTTTCCTCCTTCCTTAAGTCGTTTGGCGCTTCAGGTTCCAAGTAAGCATCCAAATCAATCCTTGAGGAAAACTCTGCCACACACCGCACATTCCCAAATTCAACAAGAACACCTTCTGGGGAAATATTTTTCTCCGCCATTTGTTTGC
>CAZBRY010000015.1:0-5383 GCA_964494285.1 uncultured Lachnospiraceae bacterium | reverse complement strand
CCAAATTCAACAAGAACACCTTCTGGGGAAATATTTTTCTCCGCCATTTGTTTGCACAGCTCACTATCAATAAAATATTTCCCTTCCGCAACTGCATTTTTTAAATACACTTTTCCTAGCCGGATTTTCTTTTTCCCCAATAAAATACTGCATTCGCCAATCATATCTTTTGTCAAATGCAGCCCTTTTATGTTCAGTATCAGCTTCCCCTCTTCCTGACTCCGGTTCCACTTAATGTACCCGACATTCTTCCCCGCCGTATTCCCGTGATACTGGAATAAATAAATAACCTTTCTCTCATACATGACCATTCTCCCTGCATTTCAGTGCTTTCACAGTTCCTATTTTTTAACTATATGCCGGGTAAAAAAGAAATATACGCCTCGAATCTTCAATTCTCTTTTGAAACATACTTCATATAATTAACGACCATTAATGCAATTTTAAAGGTCAATGCATCGTCAAACACCCTGATATCAAGTCCCGTCGCCTTTTGCAGCTTTTCGATACGATACACCAGCGTATTTCTGTGTATATAAAGCTGTCTGGAAGTTTCCGACACATTCAGGCTGTTCTCAAAAAATTTATTAACTGTCATTAAAATTTCATCATCAATTTCATCCGGAATGTGATCTCCAAATACTTCTTTAATAAAAATCTGGCACAGATTGATTGGAAGCTGATAAATCAAGCGTCCGATGCCCAACGTATTATAAGCAATAATGGATTTTTCTATATAGAAAATTTCCCCGACATCCAAAGCCATTTTTGCCTCTTTGTAGGACTTTGAGACACCTTTAATCTCGTCCACGATCGTGCCGTAAGCAATGCGGACGTTTGTCATCGCTTCGGAATTCAGCATGTCTACAAGCATTCTTGCTGTCTCGTCGAGTGCTTCATACGATTCGCTGCTTTCTAGTGCTTTGATGACGATGATATGCTTCTCATCGACCGCCGTCACAAAATCCCCCGTCTGCGTATAAAAAAGCTCCTTTACCATTTCAAGCGCATTAACATCTTTTTCCGACTTCGTTTCAATGACAAAGACGCAACGCGGCTGAACTGCCTCAATGTGGAGCT
The DNA here is from genome assembly GCA_964494285.1 of uncultured Lachnospiraceae bacterium. Classification (GTDB taxonomy): domain Bacteria; phylum Bacillota; class Clostridia; order Lachnospirales; family Lachnospiraceae; genus JAEYFP01. The sequence continues at coordinate 4,303 of CAZBRY010000015.1, read as the reverse complement.
TCTGTGCACGGTTGTAAATATCGACAAGCAATAGGTTGTCCAACAGAAGGTTCTGAAAAAAGCTGTTTCTGTCCACCCGATCCTTATATGCAAGAATAAGGTTTTGTAATTGACTCACAACAATCTTGCCAATCAGAAAGGTATCCTCTCCGCCTCGTGCCACTAACAGGTAATTTGGCTGTCCTTCCTCGTATACTTTAAAAAGCAGCTCGCCCTTCACCTCCTGCGTCTCTGCAGGAGACTGCAAAAAGCTCAGTAAAACGGTTTTATCCGGCGCTCCCATCTGTTTCGTATATGCAACAAGCCCGCCTAGCGTATCCGCTACTAAAAATTCTATTTTAGAAATTGCATTAATTTCATCAATACAACTCTGGATCACTTGATTTGAAATCATCTCACACACCTCTTTCTGTCATGCTTTGTTTTTAAGTATAGCACGAAAAGAATGGATTATTCAACAAAGATTTCTGAATTCCCTCTCCCTAAATCATGCGCATAAACGTAAAAAAGGAGATGCGTTGCATCTCCTTTTTTATGTTTAGAACTAGTGCGTAATTGTCTGCTCTGTTTCCTTGTCAAATACATGAATCTTCTCAACATCAATTGCAAACTTGCATGTATCGCCAGGTCTTGCAGTTGTTCGAGAATCAACCCTTGCAGTAATCGGAAACTCTTCCAGATCAAAATATAAGTAAACTTCCGCACCAAGCAGCTCATATACCTTAATGGTAGATTCAAATACGCTCTGAGGTGAGGTTTCAATAAACATTTCGGAATCATATACATCTTCAGGACGAATACCAAACGTAACCGCCTTGCCTGTATATCCACCTTCAATCAGCTTCTTTGACTTAGCCGGGGGCAAAGGAATAGATCTTCCTGCCACCTTTAAGCTTGCTATGTCGCCATTTACCTCAACAACTGCATCAAGGAAATTCATCTGCGGAGATCCCATAAAGCCTGCTACGAAGAGGTTACATGGCTTGTCATATAAGTTCTGCGGCGTATCTACCTGCTGAATAATACCATCCTTCATAACTACAATTCTCGTACCGAGCGTCATAGCCTCTGTCTGGTCATGTGTAACATAGATAATCGTAGTTCCCAATCTCTGATGAAGCTTTGCAATTTCAATACGCATCTGTACACGAAGCTTTGCATCAAGGTTTGACAGCGGCTCATCCATAAGGAATACCTTTGGATTACGAACGATTGCACGACCCATAGCTACACGCTGTCTCTGTCCACCGGATAATGCCTTCGGCTTTCTGTCAAGAAGGGAAGTCAGATCAAGAATCTTCGCTGCTTCCTTTACCATCTTATCAATTTCATCCTTTGGCACTTTTCTGAGCTTTAAACCAAATGCCATATTATCATATACGGACATATGCGGATACAAAGCGTAATTCTGGAATACCATTGCAATGTCTCTATCCTTCGGTTCTACATCATTAACTACTCTGTCAGAGATCTTTAATTCGCCTGAAGAGATCTCCTCAAGTCCGGCAATCATACGAAGTGTCGTAGATTTTCCACAACCTGAAGGCCCTACGAAAATAATAAACTCCTGATCAGCAATCTCAAGATTGAAGTCTTTTACCGCTTCGAATCCGTTCGGATAAACTTTGCAAATGTTTTTCAAAGATAAACTTGCCATTCTAATTCCTCCTAAATAATTGTTTCACCGTGCACCATGCACTTGATTCTAAATCTATTGTTAGTATATCAAAAGCAATTTTTTTTGAACATGCCACTATTCCACAAAGTTTTTTTTCATTCCTATACATGTTGCCTATAAGCGGATACCAGCCTTCAAGCCCTTCCACCATACTCTTATCCCACAGACGAAAGACGAAGAGTCTTCTTTTTATAATTTGGCAGGATCAATCATGGTTTCCTCCGCTGGTTCCGCAGAAGTTCCTTCCTCCTTGTAAAAAGCAAGCTGGTTTTTTCCACGCTTTTTCGCTTTATAGAGCGCTTGATCAGCCGCTTTGTAAAGCGACTCAAAATCACAGGCATCCTGTGGGTAAATGGCAGCACCGATGCTGGCTGTTGCAAAATATTTTGTATATTCTCCGACCTTAAAATTTTTAAAAAACTTTGCCACACGTTCTGCTTCCCGTATCATTGTCGCATCATCCTTTAAATCCTTCAAGAAGATCGTAAATTCGTCTCCTCCGGTCCTGCCGATAATATCATTAATACGAAACTCTGCCTTAATCTGTTTGCCAAATGTGCTAAGCACTTCATCACCAAATGCATGTCCCATTGTATCATTAATTTTCTTGAAATTATCAATATCAAGCGCAAACATGATGGACGACTTTCCCTTACCCTCATTCTGCAAATATTCCCTGATGCTTTTCTCCGTGGCAACTTTATTCAGCAGGTCAGTCAGCAAATCCGTTTCTGCCTTATTTTTCAGCTCCTTATTTTCATTGATATATTTTGCCCGGTTAATGATCGTAATACCGATAAGAATTAAAGTAAAGGAGACAATCGAGATGCTAATTTTATTCATTAATGCCTTCGTGCTTCTGTTTTCATCAGAAATATTTCTTTCCACCTGGTTATGATTGATCAGCATCACAATTGAAGAGTGATACTTGCCGACCGGCTCATAAATAACAAACTTCTGTATATTCGTATTTTTTCTAATCTCCGTTTCGCCGCTTTTCTGATTGCTGATATTCTGCGTTAATCTGCGCAACGAACCGTCTAAAAAAGTGCTTCCCTCTACCTTCGTAAAAAAGTTATCGCCGACAGTCAGCAGTCCGTTGTCGTCTCCCACACATTCGATTACTTTTCCAGTATTCGTGACAAGCGCGTATGTATTCGTTGATAAATAGTCGGGCGTATCTACAATCTCTTTGAGCTTATCCGGCTTATAAATAAAAATCACAACGCCGAGCATCTCCGTATCGGTCTTGATCGGAGCAGATACAAGCAATACGTCTTCCCCGTCTTCGTCCTGGATAAAGCCCGTAACCTTTGTCTTTCCGTCCATGATCTCTAGATATTCCTTTTTTGTATCAATCCTCTTGTAAGCATTTCCTTTGTGATCAACCGCATTGCCGTCTTTTTTCTGAATATATGCCTTTTTTACATCCGTCCTGCCCACAACATTCGCAATCAATTTTATATTTTCTTCTGCGAAAAGATTTTCTGAAGTGTTGCAATAATCTGCTGTAATTTCAGCAATTGTCGTCAGTGAAGTCAATGAGTCCGCATAATAATCACACAAAACTGACGCTTGCTTTCTCAATTTACTAACTACCTTTTCTTTGGCGTCACTCATCATGGAAGAATTATAGCTAACCAAGGTAACGGTAAGAAAAAATACCAAAATTATGCTTGGTATTATGCACTGTATAATATTCGCATTATCCCTTTTCCGCCTATTCATCGTATAAAACCTTGCCCCCATAAGCCCTTGCCAGTTTTGCGCCCCTATGCCTCTTCCTTTGTAATCGTGTCCTGCCCCGATTCCTCCGGAATATAATATGCAAAAATCCGCACATAAATATAAGAAGAAATGAAAGCAATTAATGAAAAAACAATTAGGAATATTAATAAAATTAATTGATTTACAAATAGCATCAAAACAAATGGAATTACTGGAATTACTATCAATAATAGGGTAAATGGAAAATGACGAATACTGATCAGTAATGAATTTTTAACGGTGTTTTTGATATTATTGTCAAACTTAGCGAGCAACGGAAATAAATAGACCATAGTAAACAAATAAATGCCACCAATTATAATTAGGATACCTAAAACAACTTTTTTGATTGTCGCACTTAGTGCGACAATATCACCAAATCTATCCGTCATAATGCTATAGTCTAATGCCAAGATGCCACCTACTGCCAATGCAAGCAGCCAAAGCAGCGTTGCCTGCTTGAAATTCATCTTAAATGATTTGAAAAAACTCCTTGTAATGTAACCTTCTTCGTTTTTCACAATTTTCATTGTTACATAATACATTGCCGTCGTAGAAGCGCCAATCGTTACAATTGGAATACAGCAGATAATATAAAGAATGTTCAGCCATACCAAATCAGCCAGTCTGTTCAAAGTTGAAAATACAGGCCCGTCCATATCAAAAACCTTGTTCATCAAAAAGTCCCCTTTAATTTAGAATCTATCTCCCTATACAACAACGATCGGTTGCTCCCTCTTTCTCACAATACTTTATTTATTATAGTACAATAGTCTGTAAATTGCAAGAAACAACCCTCAAATACAGCGGTGAGGAGTAAACTTTTTTGAACTGTACATTTTAATTCGGAAACCATTT
>CAZBRY010000014.1:18329-19505 GCA_964494285.1 uncultured Lachnospiraceae bacterium | reverse complement strand
GTGGATGTGGTCGTACTTGATTCGGCACATGGGCATTCGGAAAATGTGCTCCGCTGCGCGCGGATGATTAAGGAAGCTTATCCTGACTTACAGCTTGTCGGCGGCAATGTGGCGACAGGAGAAGGAACGAGAGCACTGATCGAGGCCGGTGTGGATGCGGTAAAGGTTGGCATTGGACCGGGTTCCATCTGTACGACACGTATCGTTGCAGGGATTGGTGTTCCTCAGGTGAGCGCAATCATGGATTGTTATGCGGTCGCGAAGGAGTATGGGATTCCGATCATTGCGGATGGCGGCATCAAGTATTCGGGCGATATGACGAAGGCGTTGGCAGCAGGCGCAAATGTCTGTATGATGGGCAGTATTTTTGCGGGCTGTGATGAGAGTCCGGGTACATTTGAATTATACCAAGGCAGGAAATATAAGGTTTACCGAGGCATGGGTTCGATTTCCGCAATGGAAAACGGCAGCAAGGATCGCTATTTCCAGGCAGATGCGAAAAAGCTCGTGCCAGAAGGCGTGGAAGGTCGCGTTGCATATAAGGGATTGGTCGAAGATACCGTATTCCAACTGATTGGCGGCATTCGCTCCGGTATGGGATACTGCGGCACACCGACGATTGAAGAGTTAAAGCAGAACGGCAGGTTTGTCAAGATTTCTGCGGCGGCATTAAAAGAGAGCCATCCGCATGACATCCACATTACGAAAGAAGCTCCGAATTACAGCGTGGATGAGTAAAGGTGACGGCGTTTCTGCCTATACTGCAGCAGAAAGGATTATGGAATGGGTAGTTATATAGCCAGAGAATGGAAGCGGGCACTGAAGAGACGATATACCTATGCTTACGTTCTTGGAATATTTGCGTTATGTCTATTGGCCAATATTGCAGTTATGGCGTTTCGGACAATTTACGGCACAAATGAAGGAACCTATGCATACAATTTGATTGAATATGCGACTTGGTGCTTTGTTCTTCCCTATTATAGCTGTATTTTTATTGCGGATATGGGTTTTGGCAAGACATACCCCAACCCGTACATTAAGGATAATTTGACAAAAAATCTAAATAGAACACAAATTTATTTTTCAAAGCTGATTGCGGAAATTATGTTGGCGGTGATTTTTCTTGTGATCGCATTTGTGCTTTTGGTCAGCATTACGACGGTGTTTCAGTTT
>CAZBRY010000014.1:0-18319 GCA_964494285.1 uncultured Lachnospiraceae bacterium | reverse complement strand
ACGCCTCTCTGGATTGCCGGTATTTCATTTGGCAATATGTTTTTGTTTGTGTTTGAGGACAAAAAGAAGGCGTACATTGGTTATTTTATATTGACATTTGGCTTAGAACGTATGATTATGCAGCTTGCGGCGGAGCCGTTAGAGTTAGAGCCGTTCAAATGGATCCGTACCTATTTGGTTACGCAGAATTTCAGCCTTCTGCCATATCCGGCCGATCCGGCACGGAGTATTCCGCTGACAATCGCTCTTGGCTTTATTTATGCGTCGATTGCCTGTATCATCGGCATTATCTGTTATAAAAAGAAAAAAGTAGATTATTTATAAGTTAAAAAAGCGGTTGGAACCCTTATATTAGGATTTGACCGCTTATTTATGGAGCCGGAGAGGAAGAACAGAGTCATGTCAACAGAAGTTTTGGTTGAAAAAAATGTCAAATTCGATTATACTAACAGTATCGTATTAAAGTGTGAAAGGATGTCGCTATGACTTATGCGGGAGACTCGGATCGTCCTTCTTTTTTAACGCAAACGACAATGGATATAAAGGAATTGCAGCGGATTCAAGATGTTTATGCACAGCTTACCAATTTATTCATTTTTTGCGTGAACCAGGACGGCGTGAGAATTACAGAGATGTCCGGCAATCCGCATGAAATTGACAGGGTTCTTGGGCTTGTGCCGGAGCAGCAGATTGTTTCGATTCTTCGGCGTGTAATGGAAAGTTCTGTGGAAGAACAGGTTGTAGAAGATGTTGGATATTCGAATGTAAAGATCGCAGCGATTGCGGTCAGATCCAACGGGAAACTGGCATTTGGCTGGTTTATTTGTGGTATTCTGGAGGATGAGGATGACGAAAATGCCGTGCGTAATGTTAGGTCGACGACCTCCCATGTAAAGTTTACCAAATCAGTAGATTTGTTACGAGAAATATCTAAAAAAGTGAGTTCCAATGCCTATTTGGCAGAGGATGCTGTTGCTGAGTCAATGCGCATCAAAAGCTCCGAACAAGAGATGGTTCACACCTTAAAAAAGAGTGAAGCTATGACGGAGATTGTTCAGCTTCTCGACAGTGATGAAAGCTTTGAGGAAATATCGAATAAGGCTTTATGTTATGCAGGCCGTTATGTAAAAATCTCTCATGGATATATCCTGCGTCCGAATGTAAATGGCAAGGATGTGGATATTTTAGGTTCGTTTTTTGAGAAAGGAAATCTTCCTCTTGAGGCTGTAGCAAGGGGGCTGCCGCTTGATGATTTGTATGCGATCGGGGACAAGCCTATGGTTATTTCGTTTAAGACCAAGATCGAGGAGAAGAGAAGGAAATGGCTGGATTCGATTGGGATTTCCGCACTTGTGGCATTGCCTATTTTTATCAATCATTCCGTGGCAATGTATCTGTTTTTTGCGGATAATGCGGCGGACAGAGTCTGGGAGATAGGGGAGATCAAGTTTTTTGGCGATGCCGCCCGCGTACTGCAAAGTATTTTGACGAAGCGTATTCAGAAAAATTCGCTTGCAAGCTCCTATAAATCGTTAGAAGCAATTCTTGATAATGTCGGCAGCGCGATTTATGTAAAGGATATGGAGACAGGCGAGGTGTTGTTTGCAAACCGTATATTTAAAAATACGTTTGAGTACGAAATGCGGGACGGCACAATTGAGCACCTTTTTGAAAGCAAACAAAAGTATAACACGAATGCCTCTTATCTGGAAATTTACTACAAGGAAAAGAGCCGCTGGTATGACTTACATACGACCTACATTCGGTGGGTGGACGGTCGGCGCGTATCACTTTGTTCTATTTTTGATGTGACAGATAAAAAGCTATATCAGCAGAAGATTGAGCAGCAGGCTAATAATGATTTCCTGACGGGTCTTTATAATCGCATGTGCTGTGAACGGGATCTTGTTAAATATATCGATGAGGCAAAGCAGCAGAGCGGAAGGGGCGCCGTGCTTTATCTGGATTTGGATGATTTTAAGCATATCAACGACGGTCTGGGGCATCAGTATGGGGATGTGCTCCTGAAGGCGATTTCCCATAGCCTGCAGAGGATAGAAGGCGTAGAGAATACGTGTTATCGTATGGGCGGTGATGAATTTATCATTATTGTGCCGGATTCGAGCTTTGAACAATTTGAAAAAATTATTGATGAAATAAGAATTGTATTTAATAAGCCCTGGTTTTTAAAGGGTGCGGATTATTATTGCACGACAAGCATAGGAATTGTGACGTTTCCGGATGAAGGCGAAACGGTGCAGGATTTGATCAAAAAAGCGGACATTGCGATGTATGAGGCGAAAAAAAGCGGCAAGAACCGGATGGCCTATTATGCCGAAAATGCTGATTCTGCTTCTAACAGACGTCTTGACATGGAAAAGAGCATGCGTGATGCGACGGCGGAGGGTTACCGGGAGTTTGAGGTCTATTATCAGCCGATTGTGGATATCAGAAAGAGCGGTTCGCCGTGTACGGGAGCGGAAGCACTGATTCGCTGGAATTCCAGTCAGCTTGGCTTTGTTTCCCCCGCAGATTTTATTCCGCTTGCCGAGTATCTGGGTTTGATTAATCCAATTGGTAATTATGTGCTCAGAGAAGCATGCATCGCATGTAAAAGATGGAATGAATCGGGACATCCCTACTATAAAGTAAATGTAAACTTATCGGTCGTACAGCTTTTGCAGAATGACATTGTACAGATTGTTGAGACGATCATCAATGAGACTGGCATTAATTCGCGTAACCTGACGCTGGAGGTTACAGAAAGTCTCGCAATTAATGACATGGAGCGCATGAAGCGGATTCTTGGAAATATTAAGCGTCTCGGCGTGCGGATTGCACTGGATGATTTTGGGACTGGCTATTCGTCCTTAAGTCACATCCGTGAAATTCCGTTGGATGTGATCAAGGTAGACCAGAGCTTTGTAACGGAGCTTGCCGTAGACCAATATGCACAGGCTTTTGTAAAGATGGTAGGGGAGTTGGCGACGGCGCTTGGCGTCAAAATCTGTGTCGAGGGTATTGAGACAGCGGAGCAGTTTAAGATGCTTGAGGACATGAATGTTCGCCTGGTACAGGGCTATTATTTTGACAGACCGATGCCTCGTGGGCAATTTGAGGAAAAGTATGTGAACAAATAAGGAGGAGGCAGGATGAGAGCATTAATCAGTGTTTCGGATAAGACGGGGATTGTGGAGCTTGCAAAGGAGCTGACAAGCCTTGGCGTGGAGATCATTTCTACGGGAGGGACATACAAAAAGCTTCAGGAGGAAGGGATTGCAGCGATCGAAATTTCAGAGCTGACCGGATTCCCTGAGTGCCTTGACGGGCGCGTCAAGACGCTGCATCCGAAGGTACACGCAGGCATTCTTGCGATGCGTGAGAATGGCTCTCACATGGAGCAGCTAAAGGAGCTTTCAGTGGAGACAATTGATCTTGTGATTGTAAACCTCTATCCGTTTAAGGCGACCATTATGAAAGAGGGAGTGACGCGTGCCGAGGCCGTGGAGAACATTGACATTGGAGGGCCGACGATGTTGCGCAGTGCGGCAAAGAATTATCAGGATGTGGCTGTTATAACGGATCCTGCTGATTATGAAAAGGTGATTGCGGAGCTTAAGGAATTCGGCAGCGTTTCGATTCATACGAAGTTTTATCTGATGCAGAAGGTGTTTATGTACACGAGCAACTATGATACGATGATTTGCGATTACCTGAAAAAGGAACGTGGAGATCATAGCTTTCCGGATGCGCTGACGATGACATTTGAAAAGGTGCAGGATATGCGTTACGGGGAAAATCCTCATCAGGCGGCGGCATTTTACCGTCAGGTCGGGAGACAGCCCGGTTCGCTTGTGGAGGCCATTCAGCATAATGGCAAGGAGCTTTCTTTTAATAATATTAATGATACAAACGGCGCACTGGAGCTTTTAAAGGAATTTAGTGAGCCGACGGTTGTTGCATGCAAGCATGGAAATCCATGCGGCGTCGGTTCTGTTACGATCGGAAACGGATCCGGAGAGAGTGCTTCGACAGAAAAGGAAGCGATTTACCGCGCATGGAAAAAGGCCTTTGAAGCTGATAAAACGTCCATCTATGGAGGCATTGTTGTTGTAAATCGTGAAGTGACACTGCAGATGGCGGAAGAGATGCATGAAGTATTTTTGGAGGTAATTGTAGCGCCCTCCTACGAGAAAGCGGCGCTGGAGCTGCTTTGCACAAAGAAAAATATCCGTGTGCTGGAATTAAAGGACATTACCGTATCACAGGATAAAAATGCGCTTGATATGAAAAAGGTAAACGGAGGTCTGATTGTGCAGACGATCGATTCCAAGCTTTATAATAAGGAAGAGTGGCAGGTTGTAACGATAGCACAGCCGACAGCGGAACAGGTTGCGGATATGAAATTTGGTATGAAGGTCGTCAAGTATGTAAAATCCAACGGAATTGCGGTTGTAAAAAATAAGCAGAGCGTTGGGATCGGACCCGGGCAGGTAAATCGCGTGTGGGCGGCAAAGCAGTGTATGGAGCATGCTGAGGAGCTGATTGGCGGCGATGTGCTTAAAGGAGCCACGCTGGCTTCCGATGCATTCTTTCCCTTCCCTGATACGGTTGAGGCCGCACATGCGGCCGGCATTACCGCGATCATTCAGCCGGGAGGATCGGTCAGAGATCAGATGTCGATTGATAAATGCGACGAATATGGAATCACCATGGTGTTTACGGGAATGCGGCATTTTAAGCATTAGAATGTTTGGAGGAACATAAATGAATGCAAAGTTTTTTGATATGAAGAAGGAAAAGCAGGATGCGACGATTAATGCGTCTTTGAAGGTGTTTGCGGAGAACGGCTATAAAAAGGCGAGTACGGATTTCAAAAGGACTGCTGTTCCATTATTTTATCAGTAAACAGGGGTTGTATGAATTTATTTACGACTACAGTGTAAAATACATGACTCTGGAACTGACCCAATCAGTCAAAAAAGATGAAAAAGATTTTTTTGAAGTGTTGAAGCAGATTGAGCAGGCAAAAACAAGAGTGATGAAAAACTACCCTTATATGCAGCAGTTTTTGAGTAGCGTAAAATTCGAGACAAATCCGGAGGCATTGACTGCACTGGGCGAAATGGGGGATGCGATGCCGTCAGTCTATAACGCAATTTACAAACAGGCAGATATGACGCGTTTTAATGATTTTGTCGATGTGACCCGTGTGATCCAAATGATTACGTGGATGTCGGAGGGCTTCATTAAGGATCGGTTCCGCGAATCCGATCCGAATCTGGACGGGATGAATGCGGAGTTTGGAAAATATCTGTCTATGCTGAAGACGCACTTTTATAAAGATCTTGATGAGCCGGTATAAAAGTAGAAGGGACGGTAATATCAAACTTACATTTTGTTTTTCTGATCAGGGGCATCGGCCGGATAGCCGCCTACTAGCTTTTGGATGCTGCGGGGAATGGCATCGCGCGAGTTTTTCCAGTCAGCGTTTTGGTTGCGATAGTCAAATTTATCGGCGAACCAGGAGATTTCCTCCTCAATTCGTTTCATATTGTTTTGCGTAAGTGTAAAGAGCAGCGGGAAAAATGTTTCCTGCTGTTTTTGGCTGAGCTTGCTTTCAGCGGCATTCATAATATCTTTCAGATGATGCAGACAGAAGCCCTTGCTGTTTTTGATTGTATCGATAAAGGAAGAGTCATTTTTATACAAATAGAAAAATGTGTCTAGGTATCGTTGGTAGGTCGCATTATAATAATTGCAGACATAGCAGGACTGTTCCTTTTCCTCAAGGAAGCGAGAAAGGGAATTGCCGGAAGCTCCATTTTTTTTGGTTGACCGGTAAAGAAAATGGGAGGAAGACGGTCGGAAATTTTTGATTTGTGTATGCAATTCCTGATTCAGCAAATGGATATGTGTTTTGAGCATCAGTGCATTTCCCAGTGAATTTCCATATTCATACATCCGCTGTAAATGATGGCGGCAAAACCCAGCCTTGTCCGTGGCTTCCCGGATATCGCTTTCCATATAGGAGGCTCCGGAGCCAAGCACGAAATCGATGGCATCCTGCTCCAGCTTCCGTTCGATGTGGCAGAAGGGACATTCGTCATTTGCCCGGAACGCGTCATTCAAAGGAATGGTAAACAATTTCTCTTTCATCAGAAAACTCCTCTTTTTCTATATAATTTCTTTTTTATTCTACATGAATTCTTCTTATTTAGCAATTTTTTTTACCTCACATTGCGTCCATAAGATTAATGAGTTATAATGTAAGTGGGAAGAGGCCAAAGAGACAGCCGACCGCCCCCAACCAACCATAGGAGGTGTTCCATGGCAAAATTTGTTGTAGCGGGAATTGTTCAGATAGAAACTATTGTAAAAGTAGACCGCATCCCAATTCGGTATACACCGGTCGTTTGTCAGCCAAATACGATTTTTACGAATGTTGGCGGTGATGCGTATAATGAAAGCCTTGCATTGAAAGCGTTGGGAAATGATGTGGATTTTCTTTCGATGATTGGGAAGAATGATACCAATAGGCTCGCGTGCATCGGAGATGTCTGCTATGACCTCGATACCACTTATGTGAAGCAGGTTTTGGAGGAAACGCCGACGGCAGTTATTCTGTATGATAATGAGCGGCAGCAGCAGATTTATGAGGATATCAAGGATATTCACGATGCGGTATACGATTTGGAGCTGTTTCAAGAGCGCATTGCCGATGCCGATGCGGTTGTTCTGGCAAATGCAAACTTCTGCAGACCGCTTGCAAGAGCCGCGAAAGAGGCGGGGAAGACACTGGCGATTAATTTCAGAGGCTTTAGTGAGGAAAAGGAACCACATAATGAGGAGCTGCTGCGTCTGGCGGATATCATTTATTTAGGAGATGATAATATTGTCGATTCCTCCTATGATTTTGTAAAAAAGATCGCGGATACTTATGAGTCGCAGGTTGTTATTCTTGGACAGGGCGCAAGAGGACTGATCATTTATTCTAGAAAGGATGATTTGATCGCACATTATAATACGGTAAAGACGAATGAAATTGTGAATACGGTAGGTGCTGGGAACTCCTTGTTTTCCTGCTTCCTACATTTTTACATCCGTACGGGAGACGCCGTGCATGCAATTAAAAATGCACTGCTGTTTGCTTCCTATAAAATTGGATTTATGGGCACTTCCAACGGATTTTTGAGCGAGGAAAGGCTGGATCATTGGTATCGCTTGATTTGGCGTGAGCAATAAGTATTCAGTTGAATGGGGTATCAATATAAGCAATATAAATCGCTGCGCCTTCATCCATTCTAATTGGACAGGGCGCAGTTCCATTGAACAGCGATTGGCGCGTGTACCATTTATGCATTGGTAACGTGTTTTTTCAGCGCCTGAAAGCTCTCTTCGCTGATGACATGTTCGATTTTGCAGGCGTCTTCGGCGGCAACTGCGGGAGTGACGCCCAATATCTCAAGCCAAGAGGATAAGAGCTGATGCTTTTCGTATACACGCTCCGCGATCTCCCTGCCTGTATCTGTCAGGTAGATAAAACCGGCGTCAGTTACGGTGATGTGCTTTTTTTCGCGCAGATTTTTCATCGCAACGCTGATGCTTGATTTTTTAAATCCGAGCTCCTGCGCAACGTCGACGGAGCGTACGACCGGAAGCGTTTTGCTTAAGACTAAAATCGTTTCCAAATAATTTTCTGCTGATTCATTGACTGCCATAATAAAAACCTCACTTTTATTTATTGTAACATATTTTTATAAGTAAGGCAAAGTAGAAATGGGAGCGGCAGGAAGAGTATTCAAAATCCGAATTTTTCCCGTAAATCGGTATGTTTACTGTGATTTCCATTGACAAACGTAGTTAATTAAAATATATTAAAAATAGGTTAATTTTATTAAAAAACAACATCCATGAAGGAGTACAGATATGATATTTCAAACATTAAACGGAAAGTGGGTTATGAACGAGAAGGGTTCGGAGGCTTACATTGATGCAAAGGTTCCGGGCTCTGTTTTATCTGCGCTGCTTGTTCAGCACAGAGTTCCGGATCCTTTTTTTGGAATAAACGAATATGAGACGCGGGAGCTATTTCGCAGTGATTATTATTTTACAAGGGAATTTGAAGTGCTGCCGGAGCTTTTTGAACAGGAGCACATCCGGCTTTGCTGTAAGGGAGTCGATACACTTTCAAGAATCTATATTAATGGGATACCTCTCGGACAGACGGAAAATATGCACCGCACCTATAATTTTGAGGTAAAGAATTATCTACGTACGGGCGTAAATGTTATTACAATAGAAATTCTATCCCCGATTAATTATATCGAAAATTATCGGACAGGCCTTGGTAAAAATATTACCTATATTCCGCAGGGCGGCATGAAGGGCGGTCAATTTATCAGAAAAGCGCACTGCATGTTTGGCTGGGATTGGGGCGCACAGATTCCCGACTGTGGCATTTGGAGAAGTATTGACCTAATCGGTTACAGCCTAATCAAGTTGGAGGATGTCGAAATAATCCAGCACCACGAAAAGAAAAAGGTTACGCTGGAGATTCGTGTTTCAGCGGAAATCATCAGAAAGAGCGCCTATATCATTCAGGCAGAGCTTGTGACGCCGGATGGGCGTGTCAGCGCGATTACAGAGACGATGGAAGGCGACAACGCAGTCCTCACAATGGACATTGAAAATCCGAAAATCTGGTGGCCAAATGGCTTTGGTGATCAGCCGCTTTATACAATAAGCGTGTTTGCACTGGATATGAACGGGAATCAGTGGGATTCCAAAAGCTATCGGATCGGCCTTCGTACGCTGACAGTGAGCCAGGAAAAGGATGAGTACGGAAATGAATTTTGCTTTATGGTAAATGGCGTTAAGATTTTTTCGATGGGAGCAAATTATATTCCGGAGGATACCATTTATTCCTTTATTACAAAGGAAAAGATCGATTATCTGTTAAAGACCGCTGTCAAGAGTAATTTTAATACGATTCGCGTGTGGGGCGGCGGTTACTATCCATCCGATACCTTTTATGATTTATGTGATGAGTATGGTCTGATTGTGTGGCAGGATCTGATGTTCGCCTGCAATGTCTATGAACTGACGGAAGATTTTCGGAAAAGTATTGAGGCGGAAGCGATTGACAATATTACAAGAATTCGTCATCATGCATGTCTTGGTCTGCTTTGCGGAAATAATGAAATTGAGTCAGGCTGGGATCACTGGCCGGATATTATGCACCATTCAGAGGCATTAAAACGTGATTATGTGCGTATGTTTGAGGAGATTTTTCCGCGGATTGTAGAACAATGTGCGCCACAGACATTTTATTGGCCTTCTTCACCTTCATCGGGCGGCCGATTTGACAAGCCTGATGATGAGACGAGAGGTGACTGTCATTATTGGGACGTATGGCATGGACTGAAGCCATTTACGGCATATCGGGATCATTTCATGCGATTTTGTTCTGAATTTGGTTTTCAATCTTTTCCGTCTATCAAGACTGTAAAGACATTTACGCAGGAGGAGGATCGCAATGTTTTCTCCGAGGTAATGGAGAGCCATCAGAAGAATGCGGGCGCGAACGGGAAAATCCTCTTTTATTTATCGGAAAAATTTTTATATCCAAAGGATTTTGAAAGTTTTCTGTATGTGACGCAGCTAATGCAGGCGCTTGCCGTAAAATATGGAGTAGAGCATTGGCGCAGGCAGCGCGGACGCTGCATGGGAACTCTTTATTGGCAGTTAAACGATAGCTGGCCCGTCGCTTCCTGGTCAAGTGTTGACTATTTCGGACGATGGAAAGCGCTGCAATATATGGCGAAGAATTTTTATGCGCAGATCGCCGGTTCTATTGAGAGAAACGGAACGATAGCTTCTGTTTACATCCAGAACGAAACACGCGATTTTGAGAGCAGACGTGCTAAGATAAGTCTACAGACGCTTGATTTCAGGTTGCTGCATGAGGCAGAGTATGAGGTGGAAGTCAAGCCGTTTGAAGCACTGAAGGTGTGCGAAATTGATTATTCGCCTTATATTAAGGGCATCGAAGACAGGGTATTTATGGAGGCAGTATTTCTTGATGAGGATGATGTCGTCGTTTCTTCAGAGATAGAAATTTTTGTCCCATATAAGCGGCTGAAGCTGGATGGCTCGTCTATTTCCTATTCGGTCATTGAGCTTGCGGATGAATATGTGATCCGAATGATGTCAGGTGGCTTCGCAGCTTTTGTGGAGTTGGACTTAAAACAGGCTGATGCTGTTTTTAGCGAGAACTTCTTCCACTTGACAAGTAAACGGGAAAAGGCGATTAAGTTGAATAAGTCTGACATTCGCTATTTGAATTATGGGGCGCCGGAAATCCAAAACGGATATGAATTAGAGCAGCAGCTTGTTATACGGACGCTGCGTGATACCTATTAAAATTTAAGGATAAGAAAGAGGAATACTATGGCAAAGGCAGTGAAGTTATCAGACATTGCTGAGAGGGTAGGAGTGAGTACGGTGTCTGTTTCAAAAGCACTCTCCGGTAAGGGAGGTGTGAGCAGTCAGGTTCAGGATCAAATTGAGCAGGTAGCTAAGGAGCTTGGCTACATTTCCAAGACAGATGCCTTAAAAAAGAGAAACGGTTGCACGGGAAATGTCGGAGTCCTTTTACCGCAGCGCTTTGTGGGACAGAACACCTTTTACTGGGGGCTCTATCAGGAAATTGTCAATGCGCTTGCGACGCGTGGTTATTATGGCATCTTGGAGCTGTTGCCGGTAGAGGATGAAAAGAAGAATGTCATTCCAAAGATGATCATGGATAAAAAAGTGGATGGGGTCATTGTACTTGGGCAGGCACGGGTAGAATTTACGAAGTTTCTTTATGAGATTCAGCTGGTTCCGGTTATTTTTATGGATTACTATGTCGGAAAAGGTGAGTATGATACGGTTATTTCCGATGGTTTTCACGGCATGTACCGACTGACGAATTATTTGATCGAGATGGGACATCGGGAGATCGGGTTTTTTGGGACGCCGCTGGCTACAAGCAGTATTACAGACAGGTATCTTGGTTATGTGAAGGCTCTGATGGAAGCAGGCATTGAGCCAAGGAAGGAATGGCTTATCCCTGACAGGGAGCTTGGAACGGACGCATTTGTTGAAGTTGTACTTCCGGAGCGGATGCCGACGGCATTTGCCTGCAACTGTGATGTTGTTGCGTACCGCCTGATCAGAAAACTCAAGGGACAGGGATTGCATGTTCCGGAGGATGTTTCGGTTGTAGGGTATGATAACTATGCCTATGAGGATGACTCACAGGACCCGGTTACGACGTATGACGTCGGCATGCGCCGAATGGCAGAAACGTGTGTGAAGACGCTTGTAAACAAAATCCATGGTGACCGGTACTACAAGGGCGTTCAAATTGTGACGGGGCATATTGTCTATAAAAAAAGTGTCAGAGATATCAATGGGAGAGACGAGGCGCATGATTGAAATACCAAAGGATCCAATCATACTGCTGAGCTTTATCAATATGAAACTGCGGGATTTTTATAAGGATCCCGCTGAGCTTTGCACGGATTTAGGGATTGATGAGGGGGAGCTTTTTAAAAAGCTTTCTGCAATTAATTATACTTACGACAAAACGAGCAATCAATTTCGATAATATACTGCATTATGTGCCGCATTTTGAGACATTGTTTGCAACGGCGGGAAGTGGAGATAAGTGGACAAAAAAGAGCATATTCTATAGCAAGAATAAAAGCAGGGACGTATCGGAAGATGCAGGATACAATGAGGCGAATATGCTTTTTTTTATTTTTAATTGATCTAGTGATCATCGCCTGCATGATCAAGCAGGATATGGAATATAAACGCATGGAGGAAGTTCTTGCGGCATTTCAGGAGGCAGAACAAAAGCCAAAGATAGCCATTACCTTTGATGACGGACCAAATGCGACGTATACAGAGCCGGTTTTGGATGTCCTAAAGGAAAAAGGGGTCACAGCCACTTTTTTTGTCATGGGAACCTGTGTCGAGGGAAATGAGGATATTTTAAAACGCACGGTGTCGGAAGGACACCTGATTGGCAATCATACCTTTCATCATGTCAATTTGACCGCCTTAAGCGAGGAAGAGGCATGCAGGGAATTGACATCGACGGCCTCTCTTGTCGAGAAGCTGACGGGACAGCGCGTGGAATTTGTGAGACCGCCGTTTGGGGCGTGGAATGATAAGGCCGAATGTACGACAGACATGATCCCCGTGTTGTGGACGATTGACACGCTTGACTGGTGCTATCAGGACGCGCGCAAGAGTCTTTCCAAGGTGGTCGGAAAGGTGAAAGAAAACGACATTATTCTGATGCACGACCAGTATCCTGAGACTGTCGAAGCGCTTGCTTTGATTATTGATTATTTACAGTCGGAGGGCTATGATCTTGTGACGGTGGATGAAATCTTGCTGGATTAAATTGCCCTGCCGGAACCGTACGGCGGGAAAAGGAGGGGCTTATATGGATTTATTTACTTATATGCGGGAAAACAATATGGAAAAGGATTCGCCGCTTGCAGCGAGGCTTCGGCCGACTACACTGGAGGAGGTAGTCGGCCAACAGCATATCATCGGGAAGGATAAGCTGCTTTACCGCGCGATCAAGGCAGACAAGCTGAGTTCAATTATTTTTTACGGGCCTCCGGGAACCGGCAAGACGACGCTTGCCAAGGTGATTGCAAATACAACGAGTGCAGAATTTACGCAGCTCAATGCAACGATTGCCGGAAAAAAGGATATGGAAGAGGTGACGGCCAAGGCGAAGGATGTGCTTGGCATGTACGGAAAAAAGACAATCCTGTTTATTGATGAGATTCACCGCTTCAATAAAGGGCAGCAGGATTATTTGCTTCCGTTTGTTGAGGACGGGACGATTATTCTGATTGGTGCCACGACGGAAAATCCGTATTTTGAAGTGAATGGGGCTCTGCTTTCCCGTTCTATCATTTTTGAGCTAAAGCCGCTTGAAAAAGAGGATATCCGTATTTTGTTGGACCGTGCGGTCAATGATAAGGAAAAAGGCATGGGCGCTTACAACGCTGTCATTGAGGAGGAGGCGCTTCAGTTTCTTTCTGATATTTCCAATGGGGATGCGAGAGCAGCGCTGAATGCGGTGGAGCTTGGTATTATGACGACCGAACGCTCTGCAGATGGGAAAATTTATCTCACGCTTGAGGTCGCTTCCGAGTGCATTCAGAAGCGTGTGATCCGCTATGATAAGAGTGGTGATAATCATTACGATACGATTTCGGCTTTTATCAAGAGCATGAGAGGCTCAGACCCGGATGCGGCGGTGCTTTATCTTGCAAAGATGCTGTATGCCGGGGAAAGCGTGACATTTATTGCGCGCCGCATTATGATTTGTGCGGCGGAGGATGTTGGCAATGCGGATCCAATGGCATTGACCGTGGCAGTCGCAGCTGCGCAGGCGGTAGAGCGGATTGGTATGCCGGAGTCGCAGATCATTCTTTCCCAAGCAGTCACGTACGTGGCGACAGCTCCTAAAAGCAACGCGGCGGTGGAAGCGATCAGCCAGGCAACTGAGGCGGTTTCATCCACAAAGAACCTTACCATACCGGTGCATTTGCAAGATGCCCATTATAAGGGAGCGGCTAAGCTCGGACATGGAGACGGCTACCAATATGCGCATGATTATCCGAATCATTATGTGAAGCAGCAGTATCTTCCCTACGAGCTAAATGGTAAAGAATTTTATCACCCGTCAGGAAACGGATATGAAAAGAAAATCAAGGATCACATGAAATGGCTGAAGGAACAGGCGGAGGAATTATGATAGGACTGTCGGATTTATGATTTAAAATTGTGCGCGGTCAGAGCAGGTTTTCCATCAAAAATGCATAGATATCCTGATTTTTTTTCTGCCAGTTTTCGCAGATGTTAGAGACGACTTCCTCTGTCGGCATCGAAATTTTCAAATTGAGCAGTTCTACATTTTTCTCTTTCGCAACCAACTCGGCAACATACTCGCCGGTCGTGACCTTATAATAGTTGGACTGGACAGATACCTCGTTACGCAGTTCCCATTCTTTGTCTTTGAAATAGCCATTGATATCGGCTTTGATTGCGTCGGAAATCCGTCCGTTGAAATAGTTAAGCGTGCTTCTGCCTTCCTCCGTGATTTTTAAATGGGAGCTGTTACGCAATGATTTTGACTCGACGAGTCCGGTGTCAATCAGCTCGCAGGTAACCTGCTGAAGTGTAAAATAATTGGTGTATTCTTTTCCTAACATAAAGTCAAAAATCTGGGCTTTTGTGAGCGGGAAGTCCACTTGGTCAAGCATATAAAGGACAATCAGCTTATAGAGTGTCAATGGGTCGGTCATAGCTTTTCCACCTCCTGTTTGTAATTGATTTTTAGTTTTACGAAAAGGGGAACAAACGCATACTCGTTTGCATATGCTTGAAAATAAGTGAGGTATTGATTGGAATGATAGAAAGCGTTTGATTAAAGTGTTCCTTCAAATTTAATAGTCTGCTTACAATATGGCTTTTGCCCTCATTGTTTTGCTTTGCCATGTCAAGCTCCGCGTGCAGCGTAGTCTGTGTTGGTCAAAATTACCATGGCGCCACAGTTTCCCCTACTCTTATCATAAAGGTTAAAGCCACTAAAATCAAGTTGTTGTTGCGTTTTTTGAAAAATTAATGTATAATGCAGAATGATTAGTAATTTCCGTTTTATTTTATATAAGGAGCGGTCGCAGCTCTACAATTTATATATTTCTGAATTGGAGTTTCAGATTTTATTATCAAATCCAGTTATAATCCCAAAGACAGATATAGATAAGGTGTACGAAAATAGTTTTTATAAAATTACTATAAACATTGAATTTAAGAAAGGTTCTTTTAGGAGGAAGAAAAAGTATGATGCGTGAGAAGTATGAATCCCTGTCTCTTGCAGCCTTAAAAGATGTTGCAAAGGCGCGCGGGATCAAAAATGTTTCAATCATGAAGAAGTCGGCGATCGTGGAGGCAATGCTGACTGAAGATGAAAAAGAGGAAGGGAAGGCGGACAAGCCTGCCGTACAGACAGAGACAGGACTTACTGAAGATATCGATATTTCCGAAGAAAAAAAGAGTCTCGATAGCGGAATCTCAGCAGGTGGCATACTGGAAGTGCTTGCGGACGGTTATGGCTTTATTAGGAGTGAGAATTATTTGCCGGGTGAAAATGATGTTTATGTAGCGCCGAGTCAAATTCGCCGTTTCGGCTTGAAAACCGGCGACATTATTGTCGGCAATACAAGGGTAAAGACACAGAACGATAAATTCGGAGCATTGCTGTTTGTGAAGACGATTAACGGCATGACACCGTCGGAGGCCTCTAAGAGGAAGAACTTTGAAGATTTAACACCGATTTTCCCCAATGAGCGCATCCATCTCGAAATGCCGGGGGGCAGTGTTGCGATGCGTATCATGGATCTGATGTCACCTGTGGGCAAGGGACAGCGTGGTATGATTGTTTCTCCGCCAAAGGCAGGAAAGACAACGCTTCTCAAAGAAGTGGCGAGGTCGATCACAAAGAACAATCCGGAAATGCACCTGATTATCCTTTTGATTGATGAACGTCCTGAGGAAGTAACCGATATTAAAGAGGCGATTGAGGGAAGGAATGTAGAAGTCATCTACTCAACGTTTGACGAGCTGCCTGATCATCATAAGCGAGTGTCGGAAATGGTTATTGAACGGGCGAAACGTCTCGTCGAGCATGGCAGAGAGGTTACGATCCTTCTTGACAGCATTACAAGGCTGACAAGGGCGTACAACCTGACGGTTCCACCCAGCGGAAGGACGCTGTCAGGCGGTTTGGATCCGGCAGCGCTTCATATGCCCAAGCGTTTTTTTGGTGCGGCGAGAAATATGCGTGAAGGAGGCAGTCTGACAATTCTTGCTACAGCATTGATCGAGACCGGAAGCAAGATGGACGATGTTGTATATGAGGAGTTCAAAGGAACGGGCAACATGGAAATCGTGTTGGATAGAAAGCTTTCCGAAAAACGTGTGTTTCCGGCAATCGATATTCCGAAATCCGGCACGAGGCGCGAAGATCTGCTGCTTGAAAGCGAAGAGCTCGAGGCTATCAATGTTATGAGAAAAGCGCTCAACGGACTTAAGGCAGACGAGGCAGTTGAAAAGATCTTAGATATGTTTGTGCGAACCCGCAATAACCGAGAGTTTGTGGACATGGTGAAAAAAATCAGGTTTATGTAAAAAATACTTGCACAAGCAGATAAGCTATGTTACAATTACTAAGCTGTTTGTATTTGTATACGGAATAGTTACATTGCCTAAACAAAAGAACAATGAAAAATATAAAGAGGTGAAAGAAATGAAAGAAGGAATCCATCCGGATTATCATCAGGCGACGGTGACCTGCAACTGTGGAAATACATTTGTGACAGGCTCGACCAAGAAGGAAATTCACGTTGAAATCTGTTCAAAGTGCCACTCATTCTACACGGGTCAGCAGAAGTCAGCTAGAGTTGCTGGACGTATCGACAAGTTCAACAAGAAATATGGCGTTGAAAGCAAATAATGAGATTGGAAAGGTTGAGGTTTTTAAATCTCAACCTTTATTTATATAGAACCCGCTTGCGGGTTCTATATAAATAAAGGCATGATGGATGCGCAGCTCGCAGAGTGGAAGTGTACCGCAGGCGGTACTGCTCGCGCGCTAAGAACCCGCCTTGCGGGTTCTATATAAATAGGGGTTCTATATGGGAAATGTTGAGGAAAATGATATGACTAAAGGAAACAATAAGAAAAAGAAGCAACGGTATTCCGGCATCGGCGGTCAGGCGGTCATTGAAGGTGTCATGATGAAGAATAAGGATAAATACTCGATTGCTGTTCGGACGCCGAGCAACGAAATTGAGGTCGTGTTGGAGGAATATGAATCCTTTGCGCCGAGCGAGCGTTTTACAAAGATCCCGTTTATCAGGGGCGTGTTTAATTTCATTGATTCCATGATTTTAGGAGTCAGAACCTTGACTTATTCCGCCTCATTTTATGAAGAAGTGGATGAAAAAAAGAAGCAGAAGCCAAAGCCGCTCGACAGGTTGTTTGGTGACAATGCGGAGAAAATATTGACGGGTTTCACTGTATTTCTTTCCATTGTGATTGCGATTGGCTTATTTATGCTGCTCCCTTTTTTCCTTGCGCAGCTTTTGAAGCGGTGGATTGTATCGGATATGGTCATTGCAATTATGGAGGGCTGCATCAGGATTCTCATCTTTGTGCTGTACATTGTGGCAATATCCTGCATGAAGGATATCAGGCGGGTTTTCATGTACCATGGAGCCGAGCATAAATGTATCAATTGCATTGAAAAGGCGTATCCACTGACGCTCGAAAATGTCAGAAAAGCGTCACGGCAGCATAAGCGCTGCGGTACGAGCTTTTTGTTTTTTGTAATTTTTATCAGCGTTATTTTGTTTATTTTTATTCGAGTAGACGATCCGATTATGCGCGTGGCGGTCAGACTTCTTTTGATTCCGGTTATCGCCAGCCTTTCTTATGAGATTATTCGACTTGCGGGCCGAAGCAGCAGCCTGGTGGTCAAGATTTTATCCGCACCCGGCATGTGGATGCAGAAGCTGACGACGAAAGAGCCGGAGGACGATATGATTGAGGTTGCAATTGCGGCAGTGGAGGCTGTATTTGATTGGCAGACCTATTTAAGAGATGAGTTTGGCTATGAGACGGAAGGCAGCGAAACAGATGCAGAGTTACCGTGATCTATACAAAAAAGGAGAAAAAAGGTTGCTTGAGAGCGGTATTACAGATGCCGCTTTAGACGCACGGCTTTTGCTTGAATTTGTCATGGGAACGGATCGGAATTATTTGCTGGCACACGGCGAGGAGCCTGTGGAGGAAACGCAGGCAGAGAGGTATGCAGCCTTGCTTGAAAGGCGGGCGGTTCACATTCCTTTGCAGCATATTACGCGCTTTCAGGAGTTTATGGGACTGCGCTTTGCGGTCAATGAGCATGTGCTGATACCGAGGCAGGATACGGAATGCCTCGTGGAGGAGGCGATGATCGAAACGATGGACGGGATGCATGTGTTGGATTTGTGCACAGGTTCAGGGTGCATTTTGATCAGCCTTATGAAATATAAAAACGAGCTTATCGGGACGGCTGTCGATTTATCAGAAGAAGCGCTCGATGTTGCGCAACAGAATGCGGCATATCATCAGGTTTCGGTCACATTTGTGGAAAGCGACTTATTTGAGAAGCTTCCAGTGCCGGATAAAAAAT
>CAZBRY010000013.1:13909-19690 GCA_964494285.1 uncultured Lachnospiraceae bacterium | reverse complement strand
TTTTTTTCTTGAATTGTTCAGGGTTGGTTATACTGTTTAGTTTTCAAGGTGCTGTAAATTACCGCTTAGTAAGTGCTTATTTCTATGCAAAAAACCATCCCTTTCGAGGTGCGGCTTATACATAATAGCATTGCAATTTCGCATTGTCAACGGTTTTTCTAATTTTTTTGATAAAATATTCCCGTCTCTTTTTAATTCAAAAAAATCACACTATATCTTGTATAACTTATTAAAAAAACCACAACTCGACTAAGAAATCAATCGAAGTAAAATATTGATATTAAATAGAAAGGATAAAAACTGGCTATCCTTTACTTCGGCCATCATTGTGTTTCCGATGTCATTTCCAAAGAAGATGATAGCAACAAAGAAAAAGATCCATACAATAATCAACGCCTTCACAAAACCTGCCGCTGCCCCTAAAATTCTATTTAATCCTTTAATAATAGGAATTCTTGCAATGATATCTGCCGAAAACAACACAAACCATAGAAATATCGTCAGCACCAGAAACATTCCAATAAAGGAAATTGCATTGATCATAAGTCTTGCAATATATCCCGCAATATACTCTTCAAAGATCGTGACCATTAGGGATTGGTAGATTTCCGTCGTGTTGTTTTTGATGAGACTTGTTTTCAATATGTCAGGCAAATCATACGATTCAATCGTCAGTGTTTGATTTTCCGGAATTGTATTATCCAGCTTTGAATTGTCCTCTTCAAACACATTAATTACTTTTTGTCTTACCGTATCATAAGTCTTTGTATGATTGATCAAATAATCACTGATGTGCGGTGAAACAACCGTAACGGCAGCGATCACCAAAATGATGCCAAGCAGGGAAATCACAATTCTAAGAAATCCCTTCCGATATCCATTGACAATACAGATAAAAAATAATGCCATCGCCGCAACAAATAAATAATTTACTTCCATATTATTTCCCTCAAGTATTTTCATCCCCTCAGACTACGTTACTTTAACTGTATTTCTTCCATTTCGCTACCCGACACAAGCAGGTATTTCGTTTTACTGTCCGTTGGAATCATTGTCAAAACAGATTTCTTAAAGGATCCCTTGAATTTCTCCACACCCTGCATATTATAAATGATACATTCATTGCTATTATAAATAATGACGAGATCCTTGTTAAAAACAATATCTGAATATTCCAGATCGAATTTCTTAGATAGGCACATAGTTCCTAACGAATCATAGACCTCCAGTCTGTATAGCGCCTCGCTCGTGCCTTCCGCATAAACAAGTCCGATATAATTTTCACTATTGTAAATGCCTTTTACCTCATCCTCCAGCGGAAGCTCAAATACATTTTGCGGCTTTTGATCACCGCTGTAAATTCCAAATTTATCGTCTCCAATTGCAAACGAGGTTTTGCTATTCATAAATTTCACGTATGGAATAACCGTATTCGCATAATTATAGCCACTAACAAGGTTATCAATTTCATTTTGCCCCACTTCACCGAAATTGTAAAAAGCAACCGATGAGGAAAGGTCTCCGCTGTCAATGTAAAGATAAGAAATACCTAGCATAATTCCATCTTTTGATATCGCTACGTTGATTGGATATCCGCTCTTCGCCATTGTCGTGCGATCATTTGCGATATTGTCGCCGTTCTTGTTAAATAGCTTGACCCACGTAATATCGCCTTCTTCAAGCACCGCCGCAACATTACCATTTCCGGACACGCAGAATTTTTGTACCGGCAGTGTCGTATCGATTTCACCCTGTAGCCCCGACCCGTCCAGCACGTAGATCTTTGTTCCTTTATAATCGCCAAGCGCAACATAGTTGCCGCAGATATCGACCATAGGACTTTGCATTTCATAGGTTTGATTCCAAAGCATCTCATTTCCCATGTTAAAAGCAGAAGCACCGTCCTGACTGTAACGAAGCACATTTCCATTAAAGTCTAAATAGTTTGCATTTGTCGCTTCTTGATATGCCAACGTTCTCAGTACATCGTAATCTGTGTAAATCAAATTTTGATAATTATAATAAAGAGCGCCTGCTACTGCCGCAACCATAGCAATTACCAGCAAGATCCGGTAAAATATTGCCAGTCGATGCCTCGTCAGCTTCTTTTTGTAATCCTGTTTCTCACTCGTGTATTTATTTTTAAAATATTCGTTAATCTGTGCCATCTGCTTCTCTCCGGACATTACAGTTCAGCTTTCTTCAAAGCCGCAGCCCTTTTGCATTTGTATTTCATGAAGGTGCAGGACATCGGCGTATCTATGGCAATTGGAGCTCCTGTCCGCATAAAATCATATTCTTATCGTCAATTTGGTTTAATTCGCATATTTCATCCACCCTGCTATCCGTCTGATAAAACAGCCGGCTGATTTTAGCAAGCGTATCCCCTTCTTGCACGATATAGCTGTTTTCCCGGTGCTCTTCTACGATATATACGACATCCTCTTTCTTTTCTTCCGTAACGTCGTCTTCTAAGAGCGGTTCCTCGGTCATGTCCAACGCAGGTGCTTCTTCCACAGTCTCTTCTGGGAACAGTTTCTTTTCCGACTCCGATTGTGCAAGCGTTTGCTCCATTCCTTCGGAAATTGATTGTAGCGTCGTCTCCATCTGTTTCATTTTTTCATAGCTGTTCATTGTGGCAACGCTGATCGCAACCGACAATAGAAACAACATCATACTGAAGACACTTAACAGCCCCGTAACTCTTTTCTGATAGGCGAGCTGCTTCTTCTGCTTCATAATTTCTCTGAAGTGGTAGACAACCTGATCCATTGACTCTTCTTCCGACAATTTTTCCAGTTCCGCATTTTCCTTCCAATAATCCGTCTCTTCCATGCTCTCACCTTCTTTCAACCTTAAAAAATGATATAAGAAAAGAATAGCATGTTCGACACTCATAATTTATCAGATTGTGTCGGCAGAATATTTTTAATGCATCAATCCAACCCGGCTGCCCATTTCGCAAGCTGGATTGCTCCCATAATTCCCTGGTTATCATTTAGGCTTGCCGGCACAATATAGTGAGCAATATCTTTCAGCTGTTTTGTATTAATATACCCGTTCACCATTTGCAGCGTCTTTTCATGAATGAAAGGGAACAATTGCTCCTGATGCATCACGCCTCCGCCAAGTATAATTTTCTGCGGAGATATTGTAAAAATAAAAGAGGTCAGCGCCTGTGCAATATAATGCGCTTCCATTTCCCACACCTCAGGGCGATCCTTCAGCGTAACCGCCTTTGCCTTCCAGCGTCCTTCTATCGCAGGACCCGCAGCCATGCCTTCCAAACAGGTCTTATGGAATGGGCAGAAGCCTTCATAGTGGTCCTCAGGGTGTCTGTTCAATATAATATGACCCGCCTCCGGATGCAGCATTCCATGCAGCAGCCTACCGTTAATCGCAATTCCGACACCAACGCCGGTGCCGATCGTAATATAGATAACACTGTTCAATCCCTTTGCACATCCAAATGTCAGTTCACCCAAACAGGAGCCGTTGACATCGGTATCCAACTCAATCGGAAGCTGCAGCGCATTCTTTAATGTGCCGACAAGATCATAGCCCTGCCATGCGAGCTTCGGCGTATCCAGTATTCTTCCATAGCTTTCAGAATCCTTATTCACATCGACCGGCCCAAACGCAGCAACACCAAGTGATGCAATTTCCTTATCTTTAAAATAGGAAATAATTTCCGGCATCGTTTCCTCCGGCTTCCTCGTGGGAATTGAAATCTGTTCCAATATTGTGCCGTCCTCCAATCCGACCGCACACACCATTTTTGTTCCTCCCGCTTCTAATGCTCCAAACCTCATATCCTTCTCCTCCGTCCTTTTTACATTGAATTCATACAAACAAAACCGCCCGATGCGTACTGCACCCGACGGCTGTCAGTAACCCATATTCTACATCATTATAATGCATTTATGGGCTTGTAATCAATACAATAATTTTTCCGGTGAGCCGATAGGCTCCATAAGCATAAGGAATAATGAAAGAATCCCCTGCAGCAATCCGGTTTCCGTCAACGGCTCCTTCACCCTCAATCACACTCAAAATCTGAAATTGCTTATCCTGCACAAGTTCTCGCTCTCCGTCAATTTCGATCTTGTCAACCGTATAAAAATCACAGGAAACCAAACGTCCCGGCACGCCCTCTGTATGTTTGTCTGCCTCTTCATAGGGAATTTGCATGACATCGAGGCTTTTTTTAATGTGTAAATCCCTTGGTTTCCCCTCCTCGAGCCTTCCGTAATCGTACAAGCGATAGGTAACATCTGAGCTTTGCTGGATTTCCATAATAACCGTATTATCTTTAATTGCATGAATCGTTCCCGGATTGATCTGAAAAAAATCCCCTCTTTTAATTGGGATTTCACGCAGCAGGCTCCCCCATTCGTTATTTTCAATCATTTGTTCCGCTTCTTCTTTGGACTTCGCATGATGTCCGATAATGATTGTCCCTTCGGGTTTACAATCAATGATATACCAGCACTCTGTTTTTCCAAGAGAACCGTTTTCATTTGTGCCCGCGTACCTGTCGCTCGGATGCACTTGAATACTCAGATCCCGCTTTGCATCAATTTTCTTCACAAGCAGCGGAAAACGGTCACCCTCCATATTTCCAAATAATTCTCGCTCATTCTCCCAAAGCCAGGAAAGCTTTCGGCCTGCAAACGCACCGTTCCTCACTGTCCCGTCTCCATTTGGATGCGCGCTGACCGTCCAATATTCAAGGCCCCATATTAACTCCTTTATAATTGGTTCTAAAAAAAGTAGTTCTTTCATAAATAATACTCTCCTATACGAACATTTTCTTTCGGCTAAAGCTTCGCAACAGAATCCCTGATGACAAGCTTTCCGCTGATAACCTTTCTGCCCGGGGATAAATTATCACCGAGAATTCCCCTTAAAATGGAATCGACAGCCATTTCCGTCATAAGCTGGATATCCACCGCAAATGTCGTCAATGGTGGATTTGACAGCGTTGCAAAAATATAATCATCAAATCCGACAATGGAAATATCCTCCGGTACCCGATAGCCTTCTAATTTAAGCTGCTCCACCACGCGGTAAGCGACTTCATCGCAATTACATACAAATGCCGTCGGCATTTTCTTCGGAAACGCAATGGCTTGGAGTGTCCCGTTTTCATCCCGGTCACTTAACAGCCACTCCTCCTTTACCGGAATTCCATTCTGAAGAAGTGACTTATAATAGCCCAAATACCGATCGAGAATGCTGCTTGTCGCAAAAACATCTCCAATAAAGCCTATTTTCTTATGTCCGCATTTGATCAGATAGTTCGTGAGCAAATTACTGCCGTAAACATTATCGCTGACAATGGAATCGACAGTCGCATTTTCATCATAAAAATCAAGAAAGGTGATCGGCATATGCAGTTCCTTAAGCATATCGATATAAGCCTTTTTTAGCTGACCGAGCACAATAATCCCGTCCACCTTTTTATTCACAATCATTGCAGGAAGATTACAGGCTTCCTCGTCCTCTTTAAAGACAACTTCCATAATACCGAAACCGTTGTTATTTCCAAGATTCATAATAACATTGCTGTGCAGCTTTGAATAAAATGCGGTATCATCCTCTAAAAACCTTCTCGCAATCAAAATACCAACATTATAATTTTTATCATAGTCCTCAGCCCTCGCTCCGGCATTGTAGCGATAGCCCATCTCCTCGGCCATAATTTTAATCCGCTCGCGAACCTCGAGGCTCACTCCCTCTTTCCCGGATAATGCCTTTGATACGGACACCGTACTAATA
>CAZBRY010000013.1:0-13899 GCA_964494285.1 uncultured Lachnospiraceae bacterium | reverse complement strand
TCTGAAACCCCAGATCCAACAGCCTTTTTTCCACATTTGCAATATCTTTCATTGTAACCTGTTTTGCCATCTTCTTGCCCCCATGTATATAAAATCCTTTTTCCTTATTTAGGATATCACTTGACAAGAAGATTGTAAAGTAAATTTACTTAACTTATCAATTAATCTACTATCTATTCTTCCTCAATCATAAAATCACAATCCTCTTCCGATATTTCATAATCTTGCATTTTAATCAAGCGAGTAATTCGATCTCTCTCTCCATCTTCTAAGCGCATCTTAATAAAACGAATCGTTTCCTTTAATTGAGGAATTGTCATATATTCTAATGCATTCACTCTTCTACGTGTTTTCTCAATTTCAGCCGAAAGAATCACGCAATGCTTTTCTATTTGTGCTAATTGAAGAAAATCTAAAAACAATTCCGACATTTGATCTTTTGTTTCATTTAGAGCAGGTGAAATCGAAAGAAACTCGCTATTTTGAGCATTATATTCTTCAAATTTCATAGTAGGAACAATTACACCCATTTGGTTTTTCAATTCGACTGTTACCTGAGGAGCCGGACGACTAGATAAACAGCTTGTCAAAATTTCTTCCTTTGAATAAAATGCTTTTGCGAGCAGAGACCTGTCTCGGAGATTTCGATATCTATTTTCTATGTCAGCGCGCTTTGACGCAGTCTCCTTAATGATAGAAATAAATTGTCTTGTCAGTTCGTCCTGCTTATCCTTAAGAAGCTTATGTCCGCGTTCAGATAATTGAAGTTGCTTTTTTAATCGCGATAACTCCATACGAGTTGGACTAACCGGGAGCAGACTCATAATTGTACCTCCGGTAAATATTTCTGAATCATAGATGGAGAAATTCTCTTTAATTCACTCGTTGGTAAATCCGCTAAAAGTTCCCATCCAAGATTAAGAGTTTCATCAATTGGTCTGTTAGCATAAAAACCTTGATTTACGTATTCACTTTCAAAACGCTCTGCAAAAGCGGCATATTTTTGATCGATCTCCGATAAGGCGGAATCCCCTAAAACAATTGCTAACTCCTTCGCCTTTTTCCCCTGTGCATAAGCACTAAAAATCTGATTCATCGTCGGCGCATGATCTTCACGTGTTTTTCCATCTCCAATTCCTTTATCTTTCAGTCTGGAAAGAGAAGTCAACACGTCAATTGGCGGAAAAATAGCATTATCGTACAATGCCCTCGACAAAAGAATCTGTCCCTCCGTGATGTATCCGGTCAAGTCAGGAATTGGATGGGTAATATCACCTTCAGGCATCGTTAAAATTGGAATCTGTGTAACGGAACCCTTTTTTCCTTTGATACGTCCTGCACGTTCATATAATGTAGAAAGGTTCGTGTAAAGGTATCCAGGATAACCACGCCTTCCAGGCACTTCACGTCTTGCAGCAGAAATCTCTCTTAAAGCCTCACAATAATTTGTCATATCACTCATGATAACCAAGACATGCATATCTTTTTCGAATGCAAGATATTCAGCTGTAGTTAAAGCCATCTTAGGCGTCGCAATTCGCTCCATTGCTGGATCGCTTGCAAGATTTAAGAACATTACTGTTCGATCAAGTGCACCTGTTTTCCTAAAATCTTCAATAAAAAAATGCGCTTCTTCAAAAGTAATACCAATTGCTGCGAAAACAACAGCAAATTTTTCATCCGATTTTAAAACCTTTGCTTGTCTAGCAATTTGAGCCGCTAATTCCTGATGGGGTAGTCCTGACGAGGAAAATATTGGGAGCTTTTGTCCTCTGACAAGTGTATTTAAATGATCAATCGCAGAAATACCAGTCTGAATAAATTCATCTGGATAATCACGTGCAATCGGATTAATGGCATCTCCGTTAATATCCAACGATTTTTCAGCTAAAATCGGTGGTAAGCCATCTTTTGTCCTTCCAAGTCCATCAAAAACTCGCCCAATCATCTCTTGGGACACATCAATCATAAAAGGTTTTCCAACAAAGCGAATCTTAGAATCCTTTAAATTAATTCCACCCGTACCTTCAAAAACCTGAACAAGTGCTTGTGAGCCATTTACCTCTAATACCTGTCCTTGCCTTACAGTACCATCTTGCAAATGTACCTCAACTAGCTCATCGTATTTAACCCCTTCAACATGATCAACCGTCATGAGCGGACCAATTACATTTCGTATACTTTTGTATGATTTTATCATGAACTTGCCACCCCTTCGCCCAAAAGCTCTTCTAAATATAAATCTATGGCTTTTCTTATGTCTTCAAACTGATCCATTTCATCTTCAGGAATATACTTACATCTGGCAATTTTATCCCTAAGCTCCACACTGCTACTAAATATATTTGAAAATAGAATGCCTGCTTCTGATGCCTGTTTCACACAATCAGCAAAACTCTTTATTGTAGTAAGCATCTTTAACTGCTTCTTCATAGATGCATAGGAGTCAATTTCATCAAAAGAGTTTTGTTGTAAATAGTCTTCTCTAACGGACCTTGCTATTTCAAGTGTGATACGGTCTTTGTCGGAAAGAGAGTCGATTCCGATTAAACGTACAACTTCCTCAAGTCTAGCCTCGTCCTGTAACAACTCTATCATCCACTGAACAAGTGCACTCCATCCAGAAGACAGTTCGTTATCAGCATATTTACGAACTTGTTCCGCATATAAAGAATAAGACGTCAACCAATGAATCGATGGAAAATGTCGTTGTCTTGCCAAAGTTGCATCCAGTCCCCAGAACACTTTTACAACACGCAATGTGTTCTGTGTTACAGGCTCCGCTATATCACCTCCCGGAGGAGATACCGCACTGATTGCCGTGATACTACCAATGCGCCCTTCGCTACCTAAAGCGACTACACGGCCAGCGCGTTCATAATAGTTCGAAATACGACTTCCTAAATATGCCGGATATCCTTCGTCGCCCGGCATTTCCTGCAGTCGACCTGACATCTCTCTAAGTGCCTCTGCCCAACGCGAAGTGGAGTCTGCCATAATCGCGACATTATATCCCATATCACGATAATATTCAGCGATTGTAATTCCAGTATAAATAGAAGCCTCTCTTGCTGCCACCGGCATATTAGAAGTATTTGCAATTAAAATCGTTCTCTTCATGATAGAAGTACCTGTTCGCGGATCAATTAATTCTGGAAATTCATTCATAACATCTGTCATTTCGTTTCCACGCTCACCACAACCTACATATACAACAAGATCTACGTCACTCCATTTAGCAATCTGATGTTGTACGACCGTTTTTCCAGCTCCAAACGGACCAGGAACAGCAGCTGCTCCACCCTTCATAACTGGAAACAACGTATCTATTACTCTTTGTCCTGTCAACATAGGCTCAGCAGGATTCAATTTTTCTGAGACAGGACGCGCATAACGTACCGGCCACTTTTGAATCATTGTTAAATCCTGTTCTCCACTATCGGTTGCAATGGTTGCAACTACTTCGTCTACTGTGTGAAGACCAGAAGACACATGGACAATCTCCCCTGAAACTCCATTTGGGACCATGATTCTATGTAAAATACTCTCCGTTTCTTCGACAGTCCCTATCACATCGCCCGCAACAACAAAATCTCCTACCGAAGCAACAGGAACGAAGTCCCATTTCTTATCCCGATCCAACGAAAGGATATTGATTCCCTTTACAAGAAACGCACTTCCAGTAGTTTCTAAAAACCGGTCAAGCGGTCGCTGAATTCCGTCAAACATCTGTGAGATGAGACCGGGACCGAGTTCCACAGACAACGCTTCACCCGTGGATATTAAAGGTTCTCCCGGTCCAATTCCCGAGGTTTCCTCATATACCTGTACCGAAGCAAGATCTCCTCTCATCTCGATAATTTCACCTATTAGCTTTTTTTCTCCTACCAAACATACGTCCTGTATATTGGCCTCTTCCATTCCGTCCGCAGTTACAAGGGGACCGGAAACTTTTACAACCACACCTGATTTCAATTTAGTCACCACCCAGATTATTTTATAGTATGTTTTGTCCTAATGCTTTTTCAACCATGCTTTGAATCCGTTCTGCCCCCATCACTCCTTCACCAATACCCGGTATCGGAATAATCGTAACCGTCGGATGCTTATCATAAGCCGCCAACAGTGGCGCAATTCCTGGTAAGGTTTCATCAACAAAAAACAGAAGATACTTTAACTTTACCAAACTTGCAATTTGCCTGCCCAAATCATTTTCTTCTTCTGGCGAAAAAACATCAATGCCGATCTGACGAAAAGGAAAGATCGCATCCTCACTGCCTAACGCGGCCATTTTATAATTCATATCCTGCACGCAGCCTTTCTGAAATTTTTTCTTCACCTATTCCTTCAAGCTTCAACGCAAACAAACCTCTTACATTTTTTATATCCAATAATTTTGCATACATAAAGGTGAATAGCGGAAAAACCCCGAAAGCTTCCAACTTCGCTTTTCTGCACATACCAAGTAGATAATTATCAGCATAAACATCAAATAAATCTACCTCTCCCTTTTCTCTTAATTGTATCCATAATTCAGAGTAGACTGTAGTCTTGAGAAAAGTGTCCCGTTCCTGGAATGATGCAGAAAAAAGTTTCTGTACATTGGCATTTAGGAATCCTGCTACCGCTCTTCTTGCTAAGACCTGATTATATACAGAATCTACTTCTTTCAGCTGCAATAACGTTGATAAAATCCTCATATCAACATAAGAAAGGATAAAATTTTTAATATCTTTATTTTCAAGATTATCTGAAATAGAAAGGCATTCTTTGTATCCATAAAAATCAATCGTTAAATCATTGAATGAAAATGATTGATAAATTGAGTAATCTAAAACCGTTTGCCCGATTACTTGTTTCATTCTTTTCTCATCTTCAGAAAGTTCCTTTTCCTCAGCATGATATATTTTTGTAAAATATTCTTTTTTGTATGATGGAATCGGTAAATATAAATGCGAGAGCTCTTCTTCCAGAACAAGTTCTCTCACGAACACCTTAAGATTTTGAAGAATATCCGGAAGTTCGAAAAATCTTGTAATCTCTCTTTCCGGAGATATGTTGCGACACCACTCAATCCAACTCTGTTTCTCTAACTCAAGAGTAGAAAAAAATCCTTTGTTGTCTGAAGGTTTTGCATACACAAAAAATCCTATTGCTCCCAGATTTTTCAAAGTCGTCTCTATGTCTATCGAATGACTCAATTCTAACTTCTGGGCTTGTGAGAGAAGTGTTCGCTCACATATTCTAACCATCGTATTCATTTGCGGGAAAACCTTGGTTTCCATAACTATTTCCCCCCATTAATAAAGAGTTTCAACAGCTTCGGACCTTCATTGTTTTTAATTTCGTCAAGCATGTCTGCGAACAGGAAACTATACTCGATTGGGTATTGTTGTAAAACAAATCCTCCTTGATTCGGAATCGAATCTTTCTCTATTATCATACAACAATGCTTTGTTTCAATTTCTAACATCTCTCGATGTTGAGCAGATAAGTTTCGCTCTGTTCTTTCTCCAAGCAAAACTGTGAACTTGTGATCTAAATTCAGCTTAGCAATTTCATTTTTGTAAAATTCCACAAATTCTTCTGGCGACATATCACAAAGCATATTCTCCGTCTCTTCAAACAGCCTATCAATCAGCTTATTGGCCTGTAATGTTCTCTCTCTATTCAGCCTATCCTCTTTCTGTCTAACAGCTTCTTCAATATTTTTTTGGCTCCTTAAAGAAGCTCTCTCTTTTTGTAAAGACAGCATTT
Organism: uncultured Lachnospiraceae bacterium; assembly: GCA_964494285.1. Lineage (GTDB taxonomy): Bacteria > Bacillota > Clostridia > Lachnospirales > Lachnospiraceae > JAEYFP01. The sequence continues at coordinate 8,142 of CAZBRY010000013.1, read as the reverse complement.
CCTTATATTTCTCATCGTTCTCAGTACGAACTTTCTCAATCTCTTGAACGGCAGCCTCGTACAAATTTTTTGCATCGGTAGTTGCCTTATTCAAAACATGTTGAGCTAACTTATCGAGCGAATTTTCCATCTTTTACTCACCCTAATCCATCAAAATAAATAATATTGAAATAACAAAACCTAAAATAGCATAAGTCTCTACCATCGCAGCATATAAAATTCCTTTTGTTGCAGCCTCAGGCTTTTTTGCCAATATCTGAATGCCGGCTGTTGATACTCGTCCCTGCAAAATTGCTGAAAAGTACCCGGTCAATGCTACTGGTATTGCTGCCCCAAGAAGGCGAATGCCCTGAGAAAGTTCAGATGCACTTCCAATATTTAAAAAGATAAAAAAGGCAATAATGAAGCCATATAATCCCTGTGTACCTGGTAAAAGTTGCAAGATCAAGGCTTTACCAAAATGTTCCGGCTGTTCCGATGTGAGCGCCGCAGCAGCTTCACCTGTCATTCCAACCCCTTTAGCCGATCCAATTCCAGGCAAGACCGTAGCAAGCACTAAGCCAGCAATTGCTAAAATTGTCCCTAAATTCTCCATTAATAACGTCATACCAATTCCTCCGTTTTTTGTTTTTGCTTTCCGTTCTTCTCTATTATATATATATATTTCTCTACTGTCTTAAAAGGTGAAAACTTCCTGCCTCCTCCCGTATAAAACTTTCCAAAGAACTCTACATACTGTAATCGTATTCCATGCACATATGCACCAAGCAATGAAAGAAACATGTTCAAAGCATGAAGTACGACCGCCAGTAAAAGTCCTACTGTTAAACGTGCTGGTAAAGGCAATGAAGCAATAATTGTATTAAACGCAATCGATATACTGCCCCCCGCAACGCCTAAAGCCATCAATCGGGTGTAGCTGACAAGATCTCCAACATACCCTGTTGCTCCATAGAGTGCGTAAAGTCCTTTTAGCAATCCTTTAATTCTATGTCCTTTGTTTTCTACAACTGGCAGGAATACAATTCCAACTACTGAAAGCACTGCTAAAATTATACAAATTATAAATATGATTTCATTTTCAAACATCACCTTAGCAACAAGAAGCGCAAGGCTCAAAAGCAAAGCAATCCATGATATTCCGTTCGAAAATGCACCCAAAGTATCTTTTTGTTTGAAGCTATTACAAGTACTTGCCACAAGACCCGCCATTAGCTGTATCCACCCTAATACTAAAGACAATACAATAATCTGTATGATATCGTCCGTAGGAGAAAAAAGTGCAAACGGTAATGAAACTCCAAACAATGATCCATAAATGATACCCCACATTACTACCGAAAAAGATAAGTAAAAAAAGAAATCCATACTTCTTTTCATTTCCCTATCCGGTTTAAAAAACTTCCTCACAGCTCCCGTCGCCAACATCAGTACCAAACCATATCCGATATCAGCAACCATCATGCCAAAAAAGAGCAAATAAAAAGGAGTCATCACAGGGGTTGGGTCAATCTCATTATATTCCGGCATGCTATACATTTCTGTCAATGTTTCGAATGCGCTAGCCACCTTTTTATTCTTTAATACAATTGGCACATCTGGAATCTCCTGCTCTTCCACTTCTGAGAAAGAAAGATAATAGGGATAGCTTAGTTCGCTCTTTAGCAAATCGTCTAAACTTGCAGTTTGTTCCTTTTCTAGCCATCCACTAATCAATGAAGAGGAATTGGAATAAAGCATTTTTTCCTGTACACTTTCTCTAACCAAAAGGTTTCGGAAGAACTCCTCCGCCAACTCGAGAGCATCGTGCTGATCCGCAAGTTGCACAAGCTTCTTAAGCAACTCTCTTTCTTCATTTACATAATTCTCTTCATTTGAAAGCCATGTATTAACATAATCCACGGGTAATCCATCAAAAGGAAAGCCGCACGGAACAGATTCATATCGTTTAGTAAGATCCTCTATGTCAAGAGCCATTTCTTTGGAAAATAGTAGTAATACTCCAACCTGGTCTTCTTTATGAAAAAGTGCTTCGCAATAACCGGTCTTTTCCGTTAGGAGCATATAATCATCTGAGAATGCAGCAAACAACGTCAATGGCACCGTTCCTGCCCAACAACTCACATATTTGAATTCTCTTGTAGATAATCGAGGGAGCATCGGCAATGCTTTCCACGAACTCCATTCATTGATGAGGCGCGTATTTTCCGCTCTTTGACTTCTCAAAATTTCTAAACGCTCATGTAGACTGATGGCCTCTGTGCAGACAGACTTCCAACTATTAGAAGCTACCGCCTGTTCTAAATCCTCTAGCGTCATTATGGGACGCCCATTCTTCAACCTTTCGATCGCATCCGTCTTGTAAAATCCAGAAAGAATGCGCTGCGCCTTTTCTATTTCTACAAGCGTCTCCTTCCACTGTTCATACTCGTCCTTAGGAGGAGAAAGTATTGTTTGGTCAGAATCAGCCAAATTAATAATCTCAACTTTCTGGTAGGACTGTAACAGTCGAAGAGTAAATTCTCTCATTTCGTTTGGTACGATTAATGTCATTTTGTCAATTGTCGCTATTGCCATCTCGTCCAATCACCTTTCCTGCCAATTCAAGGATCATGTCCTTTCCATCTTTTGCGAAAAGACCCTCCATCGCTTCTGTTTCCTTTTGAAATTCTTGATCCATTAAGGAAATCCGAAGCGCAATCGCTTTCTCTTCTTCTTCAGCTAACTGTTGGCGAAACGATTCCAGTTGAATTTGATAGTTTTCTTCCGCCTTCTGAAGTTCATCATTCAGTTCTTTTTTTAATAGTGAAATTTTTTCTTTGATCTCGGCGATGATAGAATCTGCTTCCACTTCGGTTTTCTTTATTTGTTCAAATGCATTATCCAAAGTACTCACCTCTTAATTCTGTAATTTTTCTATTTTCTCTTCCTATTAACATTTATATTTCTGACAAAGACCCCTAATAATTGTATGATATGGTAGAGTAAAAGTCAATCTTAACCCCATTTATCTAACAATTTTATCCTATCCTGTTATACAATCACAATTCTCCTCCACATGAAAGGTGTCAAAATAGTTATTTTCCATAGGAATCCACTTCGTGCGAAAGATTTCGCATTGCTTTTCTCCGTTTCGCTTGCGAATTCGTTCCAGCTGCTTCTCCAATGATAACTTCATAAAAATTTTAAAATCATATAATTCCCTAAATTCCGGTCGCATCGAATAGGCGCCTTCAACCACCAGCATGTTTTGTCCGCTGACTACGCATTTCCCCGTATAGCTCATCTTCTCGCACGAAAAAGTGCGGTAGGAAAATTCTCTCCCACTTTTGATACCGGCTGTCACCTCTTCTAAAAACCTTTCATAATGCACATTCCCGCCGACTTCCGACAAACGCTTCTCTGTCCTCAACGGCAACGGCAGAAAAAAATCATCCATATGGATCACTTCACACTCATACAGCTCACTTAAGCACTGAGCCAGTGTTGTTTTCCCTGCAGCTGAATTGCCGTCAATCCCGATGACAAACCGCTCCCCCATTTTTCGTCTTTCTTCAAGAGCTGTAATCAGCGGAATAAACGGCCCATACCGCTCGTCGATCACACGATAGCCAGGAGCGTAAACCCGTCTATAGGTCTCGCTATGGCTTACAATTGGATAATCCTTTTCTTTTTGTCCTTCTATATAAAATATATACTGCTGCCGATCAAAGGAAAAATCCATCTGCTCAAAACAAGGCAGGATGCTAAACAGCTTCTGCTCGTATCCTCGTTTCGTTCCCTTTCCGTTATTTGCAGTCAAGACAAAAATCCGATCTAAAGCCGCAAGCTCCTGCTCTGCGACTCCCGATAAATGACAGCGGACATATCCATTCCCAATCGGCTCTATTTGGAAAGGCGTCCTGCTTATGCCAAGAAACTCTTCCCTCAGCCGTTGCAGAGAACTTTCAGAGTTCTTCACAAAGTGGCCTGGACCAAATTCGTTCTGATAGATCAGCTTTGCCACATCTTGCGGCTGCATATCCGGATAGTTATGGCTGTGCTGACTGATTACTTGTTTCAGATTTCTCATTTTCAATTAATCCTGCTTTCTTTAGAGCAATCACAATTGGCGGGATGATCAAAATATGGCAGATAATTCCCGGAACGGCCTTAATAAAGGCGCCGGAAACAAACACCTGCCAGGTAAACGAATTTTTTGTAATTCCGGATAAAACCAACTGTGCACAACCCCATACAATTCTGCCGAGCAGCATAGCACTAATCAATACGGCATAAATATTTATATTTTTCTTCGGCATCCTGCGGTACAGCAATCCAGTAAGTGCGCCATAAGCGGCCAACTCAAACGCCATAGCCGTACCTGTTGGAAAAATCGGTGGCATCTGGAATAGTAGGAATCTAAGTAGGGGGGCAATAAAGCCAACCACCAAGCCGTACTGCCAGCCACACAAAAAGCCGCAGAGCAATACCGGAATATGCATGGGGCTCAAAACGCTTCCGATTTCAGGGATCTGTCCTGTTAAAAAAGGAAGGACAAGACAAAGTGCCAAACACACCCCCGATAAAGTTATTTTTTTTGTTTTTTGATTCATCACGATACAGTCCTCTCATATTTTTTCAAGTAGAGAGTTCTTTTCATTATATATTTTCTATTTTCCAAAATCAATATTTTTCATTTTCAGGAAATAAAAAGCGCGATTCTACATCGAATCACGCCTTTTTATCAATCCTTTCTATTTCAAGAATTCCTTCACCTGCTGGTAAATTCCTTCTGCGTCTAACAAATATTTATGAACTAGCGCGGAAGCAGAACCGGATTCCCCGAATACATCCTGCATGCCAATTTTTAAAACTGGAGTCGGCAGCTTTGCGCAAAGCGCATCGCACACGGCGCTTCCAAGTCCGCCGATGACGGAATGTTCTTCCGCTGTCACTACTTTCCCAGTCTTCCTTGCGGATGCGAGAATCAGTTCTTCATCCAAGGGCTTGATCGTGTGAATATTGATAATCTCCGCATCGATCCCATCCGCCGCGAGCAACTCTGCCGCTCCCATGGATTCCGGAACAGTGAGTCCTGTCGCTACAATCGTAACATCCTTTCCTTCACGAAGCACAATGCCTTTGCCCATCTCAAATTTGTACGTTGCCTCATCATTGAATACCGGAACTGCCGCACGTCCGAAGCGCATGTAAACCGGTCCCACATATTCATATGCCGCTTTTACGGCTGCTCTCGCTTCCACATCGTCGGCCGGTGAAATAATGACCATGCCCGGGATTGTCCGCATCAGTGCGATGTCCTCGTTACACTGGTGTGAAGCGCCGTCTTCACCTACGGAAATACCGGCATGGGTCGCGCCAATTTTTACATTTAAATGAGGATAACCAATGCTATTTCTCACCTGCTCAAATGATCTTCCCGCAGAAAACATTGCAAAGGAACTCGCAAACGGCACTTTGCCGGTTGTCGCAATTCCCGCCGCAATACAGGTCATATTCGTCTCCGCAATCCCGCAGTTGATATGCTTATCCGGATGCACTTTCATGAAAATATCTGTTTTACAGGCTGCTGCCAGATCCGCCGTCAGCACGACGAGATCGTCATGCTCATTTCCAAGCTCGACCAAAGCATTACCATAGCTGACTCTTGTTGCAATCTTTTTTACTTCTGACATAATGCTTCACCTACTTTCTCCAAATCTGCCATTGCGACTTCATATTGCTCGTCGTTTGGAGCCACACCATGCCATGCGACATTGTTTTCCATAAAGGAAACACCCTTACCCTTTGTACTCTTTACAATAATGGCTGTCGGCATGCCCTTCGTATTCCTTGCTTCTTCAAATGCTGCCGCAAGCTCATCAAAATCATGCGCGCTGCAATTAATGACATGAAAATTAAATGCTTTGAATTTTTCACCGATTGGATAAGGATTACATACTTCCGTAACCGGTCCGTCAATCTGCAGACCGTTGTTATCTACAATGACAACAAGATTATCCAGTTTTTTGTGCCCGGCAAACATCGCCGCCTCCCAAACCTGACCCTCTGCCAGTTCGCCGTCACCAAGCAGCGTATACACTCTGTAGTCGTCGTTAAAAAGCTTTGCGGAAAGAGCCATGCCCGTTGCGGTTGAAACGCCCTGTCCCAACGATCCTGTGCTCATATCGATGCCTGGCGTGTGTTGCATACAAGGATGTCCCTGTAAATGCGAACCAAGCTTACGGAGTGTTACTAACTCCTCTACCGGAAAATAACCCCGATGCGCAAGCGTTGAATAAAGCCCCGGTGCACAGTGTCCCTTTGACAATACAAAACGATCCCTGTCCGGCTTTGTTGGGTTTTTCGGGTCAATATTCATCTCCTCAAAATAAAGATAAGTCATAACATCTGCCGAAGATAAAGAACCGCCCGGGTGCCCTGCTTTAGCGGCATGTACTGCCGTTATGATACCTTTGCGGATCTCATTGGCTGTTTTTTGCAATTCCAGCTTATTCATAATCGTTTCCTTTCCTTAAAACAATACAATGCCTCGCTAAGTGAATTCCTTGATGTTCGATTTACTAGGCTCCAAAATACCTCGCCAAGTTCCCTCGAACAACCTTCGCACTAAGCTCGACAATACCTCGCTAAGTGCTATCCTTGATGTTCGATTTACTAGGCTCCAAAATACCTCGCCAAGTTCCCTCGAACAACCTTCGCACTAAGCTCGACAATACCTCGCTAAGTGCTCTAGGTTTGTCCATAGTATGCGTTGGCGCCGTGTTTTCTGTTGTAGTGCTTGTCTTGCAGTACCTGCGGTGCAGGCTGTACCTGACTGTTGATCAGCTCTGTGCGGTATGCCATTTTAGCAACTTCTTCTAATACGACTGCGTTATGTACGGCTTCTTTTGCGTCTTTTCCCCATGAAAACGGTCCATGGTTCGCACATAATACCGCCGGAACTGCCATAATGTCTTTTTCCTTAAATGTCTCAATAATCAACAGGCCCGTATTTTTTTCATATTCTGCATTGATCTCTTCTGCGGTCAAACTTCTTGCGCACGGAATCTCTCCATACATATAGTCCGCATGAGTCGTCCCGTAGCAGGGTATCCCTCGTCCCGCCTGCGCCCATGAGGTCGCGTAAGAGGAATGTGTGTGGACAATGCCTCCAATTTGCGGAAATGCTTTATATAGTTCCAAATGCGTTGCTGTATCCGATGACGGTTTATATTTGCCGTCTACGATGTTTCCTTCCAAATCCACAACAACCATATCCTCCGGCTGTAATTCCTCATACTCTACGCCGCTCGGCTTAATAACGAAAAGACCCTTTTCTCGGTCAATTCCGCTGACGTTTCCCCATGTGAATGTCACAAGTCCATGTTTTGGGAGTGCCATGTTCGCCTCATATACTTGCTGCTTTAAATGCTTCAGCATACTCCTTCACCTCTTTCAAGAATGTCTGGCGACATTATATCATATCCTTCCAAGTGTTTCAATGATTAGTTTAATGATCGAACTAAGTACGCCGCATTTATTTGAATGCGATTTCATTCCATCTTAGCTCATTTTTGAGGTTCCTAATTGTTGTATCTTTATCAATGACAACGCTTTCAATTCCCATTACGGCAGCCCAGTCAACCATCTGCTCGGTCGTAAGGTCATAGGAAAATGCGGTATGGTGTGCACCTCCGGCAAGAATCCATGCCTGTGCGCCTACGGTAAGGTTGGGCTGCGGTGTCCAGAATGCGGTAGCAACCGGAAGCTTTGGCATCGGCTTTTCCGCCTTCTTGCAATCCACTTCATTGATGATAAGGCGGAAGCGGTTGCCCAGATCGATGAGAGAAGTCGCAATTGCGGGTCCAGTCTTTGATGTAAATACCAGTCTTGCCGGAGCTTCCCTGTCACCCATCGACAGTGGATTCACCCGGAGGCTGACCTGTCCGTCCGCTATGGATGGGCAGACCTCAAGCATATGCGCCTGTAAAATACCTTCCTTACCCGGAACAAAGTTGTAGGTGTAGTCCTCCATAAAAGAGGTTCCCTTCGCATCACTCTTTCCGGATACCATGATTTTCATGAGGCGTACCATTGCCGCCGTTTTCCAGTCGCCTTCGCCGCCAAAGCCATAGCCTTTTTCCATCAGTCTCTGAA